>CAMKJU010000070.1 GCA_946413265.1 uncultured Lentisphaerota bacterium | reverse complement strand
GATGTACAACTCGCGCGCGCAGACGAACCGCGACATCCACGACGGGCTGAAGCTCGTGAGCGATATGGTCGGCGGCGGGTACCGTCCACGCAGCATCGTCGCAGGGTTCCTCGCGGCTGACAACCTCCGCTTCCTTGCGGAAGAAGAGGGTATCCACGTGGCGCAGGGCACGATCTGGAGCCAGTACGGAATCGACAACGGAGACGGTGACGGTTCCATCAGCTATCCGTACTATCCGAGCCGAGAGCACGCCTGCAAGCCCGCGCAGGGGAAATCGGACTTCATCGACTGCGTGAACCTCGACGGCTGGACGTGCGACTTCCTTTCCGCGCGCAAGTTCGGCGGCAACAGCCGTACGGGCGTGGGCCCCATCGAGACTTACAGAAGGATGGGCCTCGAGAACGGACTCAAGGAGTCGCTCGCGGTCGTCCGCTCGCACTTCGGCGACAACTTCAAGCGCAACGGCTTCGGCTGGATCGTCGTCAACTGGGAAATCTGCCTCGTGAAGCAATTCAAGCCGGAGGTCACCGCCATGATGACCACATGGCTGAGGGAGATTCGCAAGGAATTCCCCGATGCGATCGTTCCGCTGATGAGCGAGTTCGGCGAGGCGTGGCGGCGCGAGAATCCAGACAACGACAGGCTGGACTACCGTTTCGTCCAACGCGGCACCGGCCTGCCCAAGATCTACTCGGATGCGAACCTTGAGATCCGCTGGTACATGAACCGCAAGTTCCGTCTGGCTACGCTACGCGACTGGACGAAGAACGAGCCGGAAATGGTGATTGACTTCACGCGCTACGACCTCCCCGCGAAGGAGCCGCCGGACGCCTCGGTCAAGAAGCCCAGACGCAACTGGAGCCTCATCAACCGCATCAACCAGAAGGGACGGCGTCCACAGGATGCACCAATCCCGCTTTCCGCGCTGACCGAAGAGGAACGGCGACTCGTTGACGAATATTACCGGAAGCGCCGTTAATTGAGATTTCTTAACAGGAGACAAAAACAATGAAGATCGTATTGATTGGTTTTGGCATTGCGGCTGCGGCGCTCGCGTGCACCGTTGTCGGATGCAAGATGTTCGCCGGTCGCTCGACCGAGTCTAAGATTCCCTTGACGGCCAAGCCGCAGGGGAAGATCGCCATCGTGTACTACTCGCAGTCGCAGGTGCAGAACACCGCGCTGGTCGCGAAGTGGATTAAAAAGCAAGTCGGAGGCGATCTCATTCCTCTTGAACTGGTCAAGCCTTACCCTGAGCCGTATGGCGAAACGCTCAAGGCGGCGAACGCCGAACGCGCGGCCAAGACGCATCCGCAGCTGAAACCGTTCCCGTCCCTCGACGGCTACGACATCGTGTTCGTCGGCGCGCCCATCTGGTACGGCACGTACGCCGCGCCTCTGATGACGTTCTTTGATTCGAACAAGCTCGCCGGGAAGACGGTTGCGCCGTTCTGCACGCATGGCGGCGGCGGCGCGAAGAATTTCTTCGCGGACGTGGCCAAGGCGTGTCCTGGCGCCAAGGTGCTGGACGGCCTCACGATCCGCGGATCTAACCAGGTCGAGCGCCGCCTTGTAACCGGCGTGACCACCCATCACACCGAGGACGACGTGGTCAAGTGGCTGAATGCGATTTTCAAAGATGGCGCAAAGTGAGCCGAGAAAGCCGACTCACGGGAAAGAATATCCGTCTGCACGGATAGTCAAGGATATCCTCTCAATCTTTCGATCGTGGCTTTTACGAAGGCGCGTTTGGCGAAGGGTGCATCCAAATGGAGATAAACGGCGATTCTATTTTCGGGCGGACGGCGTTGCTGCTTGGCGCGGAGGCGGTCAATGCCTTTGCGCGGCTGCGCGTGGCTGTGTTCGGCGTAGGCGGTGTTGGCGGCTGGTGCGCCGAGTCGCTCGTGCGGAGCGGCGTGGGGCACCTGATGATCGTCGACTCAGACAGCGTGTGCGACTCGAACGTGAACCGGCAGGTGATGGCGACATCGCGTACGATCGGGCAGAAGAAGGTCGATGCGCTACGGGAGCGTCTGCTGGAGATCAATCCCGCCGCGGAGGTTGTCGCCGAAGCGCGCAAGTACTCGGCGGAGACCGCAGCGACCTTTAACCTCGACGGGTACGATTACGTGGTCGACGCGATCGACAGCCTGCAGGCGAAGGCACATCTCATCAACGCCGTGACGCGGCTGGAGCGGCCCGTGCTCATATCATCGATGGGCGCGGCGCGGAAGACGGATCCGTTCCGCATCCGCCGTTCGGAGTTCTGGAAGGTGCAGGGGGACGGCCTTGCGCGCGCGCTTCGTCGGCGGTTCCGCCAACTGGGCGAGTTCCCGGCGAAGAAGTTCACGTGCGTGTGGAGCGACGAGCCACCTGCGCCGTTGAGCAGGGGAGGTGTCCTCGGCAGCGCGGTACACGTCACTGGCATGTTCGGCTTCGCGCTCGCAGGCATAGTGTTGATGTCCTCTCGCCCATAGCGAGTTGCGTCGAGTCGTTTCTACCAGTTGAAAGCCAACGGCCGATTTGGTAGAATAGGCGCGTGCCCTGAAAAGGAGAACTAGAGACAATGCCCGTCAGGAAGATTTCTAACGCGGACTGCGAGATGCTGAACCGGCGCTTTGGCGCGCCGGAGCGGATCGTGTTTCGTCCGTCGCGGCACGGTGTGCCGATCGTCGTGTTGGCGAACCAGTACGGCACGGCGGAGGTGGCGCTCTTCGGGGCGCAGACGGTTTCCTACCGTCCCACGGGCAACCCGCCGGTACTCTACATGCCGCATCCCTACGACGCGAAGCCTGCGGGCGAGGAGATCCACGGCGGCATCCCTGTGTGCTGGCCGTGGTTCGCGCGCAACGGCGTACCAGGGTCGAAGATCCACGGACTTGCGCGCTACTCGACGTGGAGCGTGCGCGGGACGGAATATTCCGAGGACATCACGGAGATTCGTCTCGGGCTGTCGTCGTCCGAGGAGACGCGCGCTCTCTGGCCGCACGATTTCGATCTCGAGCTGACGGTGAGCGTGTCCATGAAACTCACGCTCTGCCTCACGTCGAAGAACACGGGCGACGCGCCGTTCACTGTCACGGAGGGCTTCCACCCGTACCTGCTCGTGCGCGAGCGCGCGGGCGTGAGCGTGCGGGGAATTGACGGTTGCGCGTTCATGGATTTTAATGAGCCCGAGAAAGGCGCGGAGCGTGTCTGGACGGGAGACTACACGCCGATCACGGACGGCAGCAAGGTGTTCATGGTCACGAAGCACGAGCACGTGATGCTCGATCCCGGGCTGAAGCGCGCGATTGCGCTCGTCTCGCGCGGCAACGGGCAGCTCATCGTGTGGAACCCCGGGCCCGGCAGTGCCGAGCGCGTGGAGGATTTTGGCGAGAATGGATGGAACCGGTTCGTGTGCGTGGAGCCCGCGACGATTCCGCCGGGCAAGCCGCTTGAGCTTGCGCCCGGAGAGGAGCACAAGCTCGTAATGGCGATTCAATCGGTGCCCGAAGGGGCAAACAACCAGGAGACACAACAAACATGAAAATGATGACAATGGCGCTGGCCGCGTGCGCGGCGGCGGTAACGACGTACGGCGCGGGAACGTGCTGCGCCCAGGCGGGGGCGTGCGGCTCCTACCCTGACAAGATCGAAGAGGGATTCGTCTCGCTCTTCAACGGCAAGGACCTCACCGGGTGGTGCGGTTCCCAGTCGTATGGCGTGGAGACCATCACCCAGAAGCTGAACAACAAAACGGTCAGGACATTTCCCGTGATCGCGTGCCAGCCCGGGAAGGGCAAGGGCGGCGGCGGAAACCTCTGCACTGAGCGCGAGTTCGAGAACTTCATCCTCCGCTTCGAGTTCTGCATGCCGCCGAACGGCAACAACGGTCTCGGCATCCGCATGAGCGACATCAAGAAGGACGCAGCCTACTGGGCGATGTGCGAGCTGCAGCTTCTCGATGACGGCGGCAGCCAGTACTATGACGCGAAGGCGAAGAAGGACAAGCTGAAGCCGTACCAGTACACGGGATCCGTCTACGGCGTCGTGCCGTGTCGGCGCGACAACGTCGACAAGCAGATATGGGGCAAGGAGAAGAACTTCACTGGCGGCGGCAGCTACGTCCGCAAGCCCGGCATGTGGAACTTCGAGGAAGTCCGCGTGATTGGCAGCGAGATCGAGGTGTACCTCAACGGCTACCTGATCACGAAGGCCGACGTCTCGAAGTTCAAGGGCAACGGCGACACGCCCGACCACCGGAAGCACCCCGGCCTCCACAACAAGAAGGGCCGTATCGGCTGGCTCGGCCACGGACATCGCGTGATGTGGCGCAACATCCGCATCAAGGAGCTGCCATCCGACGCGAAGATGGACCAGGTCTGCCCGAAGCAGGCGATGGCGTGTCCGGCGGGCTTCACGCCGTACTTCACCGGCAAGGTCGAGGACCTCGCGAACTGGAAGGGCGTGACCACGACAGAGAAGTTCGACAACCCGAAGGTGCGCCAGGCGGCGAAGCCCGAAAAGCGCGCGGCCATGCAGCACGAGGCTGACAAGCGCATGGTCGAGCACTGGTCCGTGCGCAACGGTAACCTCTTCTTCGACGGGTACAGGGGCGGCTATTCGCTTGCCACGAAGAAGGACTACAAGGACTTCGAGATGTGGTGCGACTGGCGCATCATGTCCGTCACCGGCGACTCCGGCCTCTACCTGCGCGGCTCGCCCCAGGTGCAGATCTGGGACGCGCACAACCAGTGGGGCATTGGCTCCGGCGGGCTCTACAACAACCAGAAGAACCCGTCCCGTGCGCTCAAGATCGCCGACAAGCAGGTTGGTGACTGGAACCGCTTCCATGTGATCATGCGCGGCGAGAAGGTCACCGTGTGGCTCAACGGCGAGCTCGTGGTGGACAACGTCACGCTCGAGAACTACTGGGATCGCAAGCAGCCTATCTTCCCGTGCGAACAGATCGAGCTCCAGTGCCACGGCGACCCCACCGAATGGCGCAACATCTTCATCAAGGAGCTGTGAACTGATTCTTATTTTTTCGGCTTGCCTTTTCGCCCAGTTTTCTGTATCATACACGGCGATTCGCAACAAAAAGAATTTCATTCACAACAGGAGTCAATAAAATGAAGAGTTCGACGATAATGGCAATTGCGCTCTGCGGGGTGCTCGCGTGCGCGGTTACTGGCTGCAAGTACGACGATGACGCGTCGGTTCCGGACGACGAAGACATCGCCAAGTCCACGGACATCAATACCGATGGCGACGCATTGCCGACTGACGGTGTGACGGATGGCAAGGACGTTGCAACGGCAGACGGCACGGACGGCACCGGCGGAGCTGGTGCTGGTGCCAACGCCAATGCTGCGGGCACCGACATGAGCGGCATTCAGGACGAGAACGGCACGCCCGCCACCGGACTTCCGTTCGACCAGGATCCCAATTTCGTCCGTTGCACGGACGTCGCCTTCGAACCCGTCTACTTCGGCTTCGATGCGTCCAATCTGCAGCAGAGCGAGATGGCGAAGATCGAGGCCGTTGCCGCGCATCTCAAGCAGACGGGCCGCGTCGTGATCGTCGAGGGCAACTGCGACGAGCGTGGCTCCAACGAGTACAACCTCTCCCTCGGCGAGATCCGCGCGATCTCGATTCGCGACTATCTCGTGACGCTCGGCGTCGATCCGACGAAGATCCAGACGAAGAGCTACGGCGAAGAGAAGCCGGCGGTCGTTGGCCATGAAGAGGGGGCGTGGAGCAAGAACCGCCGCGGCGAGTTCGCGGTGTTTGCACACAAGTAATCGCGGTTGACGGCTTCTGATGAGCTTCGCGTTCATCTTTGAATCCGTAGGAGGCACCGAGTGGTTCGTTCTGCTCGGTGTCATTCTTATCGTCGTAGGTCCCAAGAACCTGCCTTCCGCCGCCCGCAAGCTCGGTCAGATAATGACCAACCTGCGGCGTGCGGCGGATGAGTTCAAGCGGCAGCTGATGTCGATGGACCAGGAGGTCCGCAAGGAGGTGGACAGCGCGATTGCGGACACTCCCTCGACGCCTGATTCCTCGACGGGGCCGGAATCCGATGCATCTTCCGATACGTCGCCATACGACGGCAGCGATTCCTATTCGGACGACAATCCCTATCCCGGCCATGAGGATTACTACGACGAGACATCCTACGAGAACTACTACGGCGACTCGCCCGAGGGTGACGCGGGCAACGGGGAAAGCGGCGATGAGAAACCGTCCGAAGAGACTCCTTCTGCGCCCGCGCAGCCACCTCCGCCAACTGATGAGGAGCTGCGGCGCGTGAAGATCACGGTGTCGGCTGCGCCAGGAAAGGGCAAGTGATGGCCGAGTTCATCAAGAACCCCGACGAGTACAACGACCCTCCGCGTCCGTTTTTAGAGCACATTGTCGCGCTGCGTTCCTGTCTGATCAACGCCGTGCTCTCGTGGGCTGCATGCTGCATCGTCGTGGGCGTGTTCTCCCCGACTGTGCTGGCTTGGCTTAAGGCTCCGGCCGCCGCGTTGGAGGCTGCCGGGAAAATACGGATCGTGAGCCTCAACCTCACCGGTGGATTCAGCCAGATCATGTCCATCGCCATGTGGGGCGGCACTGCTCTGGGTTTCCCTTTTGTCATGTACTTCATCCTCCGCTTCGTTTTCCCCGCGCTTACAAAGCGAGAGAAGATTGCAATCCTGTTCTTCCTTCTGTCTGGGACTGCGTTCTTCGGCGTGGGCGTGGCGTTCGCGTACGGACAGCTTGCGCCGAACGTCGTAAATTTCTTTGACTTGGTGAACAGCTGGGTCGGCCTTAGCGTAACGGAAGTGCAGATCGAGAACTACGTGCCTCTCATCCTCAAGCTCATACTTGCGTTCGGCCTGGTGTTTCAGGTGCCGTTGCTCCTGTTCGTGCTGGGATGGCTCGGCGTCATTTCTTCGGACTCCCTGCGCCGGTGGCGCCGGTTCGCGATCGTGCTCGCGTTCTTCCTCGGCATGGTGCTCACGCCGCCGGACCCGATGAGCCAGCTTCTCATGGCCATCCCGCTCATCCTCCTCTATGAGCTCAGCATCTGGGGCGTGTACTTCAAGGAAGTAT
Source organism: uncultured Lentisphaerota bacterium (assembly GCA_946413265.1). GTDB lineage: Bacteria > Verrucomicrobiota > Kiritimatiellia > RFP12 > UBA1067 > RUG572. Next base: position 11,663 of record CAMKJU010000070.1, on the reverse strand, counting down.
GCTCCGGGGACCGCCCCTCCGCCAAGGGGAAGGCCGTGGGCAAGGAGAATACATGAAGAACAGATGGCTGATCGTGTTCGGCTTTCTGAGCGCGATCCTGCTGGGGGCAGGCCTCTTCATGTTGCCGATCTCGTCGCCGTCGCACACTTGCATGCGCCCGATGGACGCACTGTTCACGGCGTGTTCGGCGGTGTGCATCACGGGACTCTCCGTGATTGACATAGGGCGCGAACTTTCCCTTTTCGGCCAGTCAGTCCTTTTGTGCCTAGTGCAGCTCGGCTGCGCGGGCATCATGACATGCGCCACTTTTTTCCTTGTCGTGGTGGGGCGGCGCATCTCGCTTGCGAGCGAGTTCTCGCTGATGAACGCATACGGCGTCTCCGGCGTGCGCGGCTTCCGGTCGCTTGTCGTGTGGGTCGTAACCGCGATGCTGGTGATCGAACTTGTTGGCACCGTCCTCCTGTGGCTGCAGTTCACGTCGGGTCAGCCGTTCGTCGAGGCGCTGGCGAACGGACATGAGTGGTACAGGGCGTTCTTCTTCGCCGTGATGTCGTTCTGCAACGCCGGATTCTCGCTAGACCCAGGCAGCATTTCAGGGTTTCAGAACCAGCCGCTGGTGCTGGTCACGATGGGCATGCTGGTGATCCTCGGCGGCGTCGGGTTTCTCGTCATCTACAACGTATGCACAGTCAAGTTCTGGCGGCGCAACCTGATGACGCGCGGACGCCTCACGCTCCACGCGCGCGTGGTGCTGCAGTGGACGCTTCTATTCTCGCTTTTGATGTTCCTGCTGTTCTACCTGCTGGAGTGGAACAGGTCGCTGCCGGACTACGACGCCGCGTCGCGCCCCGCCATCGCCTTCTTCCAGGCGATCACGCCGCGCACATGTGGGTTCTCCGTGGTGCCCGTGGAGGATCTCCATCCCGCCATGCGCTTTCTTTCGGGAGTGATGATGTTCATCGGCGCGGCACCGGGCGGCGCGGGCGGTGGCATCAAGATCACGACATTCGCCGTGTTCCTCACCACGATGTTCGCCATCTGCCGCGGACACCGCGACACGGTGATGTTCAAGCGCGCGGTGCCTGAGACAGTCGTGCGCGAGGCCACGGTCATCGTGATCGTCTTCGCCGCGCTCGTCACCTGCGCGATGACCATCCTCCTGGTTAGCGAGGAGGGGCGTCCGTTCGAGTACCTCCTCTTCGAAACGGTCAGCGCCGTTTCAACCACGGGGCTGAGCTGCGCCGACACGACCGCGTCCCTTTCCACGGTGGGGCGCATCGTGATCATGGCGTGCATGTTCTGCGGACGCCTTGGCGCCATCGCCATCGTCATGCTGATCGGCGGACAGGAGGAGCGCATAACCATCCGCTACGCGAAGGAGGAACTCGTTGTCGGGTAAAGAGAGGCAATGAAATGAATAAGTTCAAGATCGGATGCCATTTGTCGTCGGCGGGAGGCTACCTCGCCATGGGACAGACCGCGCGCGCCATCGGCGCGAACGTCTTTCAGTTCTTCACCCGCAACCCGCGCGGCGGAGCGGCGAAGCCCGTGGATCCAGCCGACGTGCGCGCCTTCCTCGACTACGCCGAGAAGGAGGGCATCGGCCCCATCCTCGCCCATGCGCCATACACTCTCAACGCTTCGGGCGCTGACGCGCGCGTACGCGAGTTCGCGGAGTCCACGATGTCTGACGACCTCAAGCGTCTCGAACTCACCCCCGGCGCGCTCTACAACTTCCATCCCGGAAGCCATGTGGGACAGGGCGCCGAGAAGGGCATCGAGCTCATATCCTCCATGCTCGTGCGCATCCTCTCGCGTCTCCCGAAACCGCCAGCCACCACCATCCTCCTTGAAACCATGGCCGGAAAGGGTTCTGAGGTTGGCGGCACGTTCGAGGAGCTTCGCGCGATCATCGACGCCGTGGAACCCATGCTCCCCTACGCCTACCGTCTCGGCGTGTGCCTCGACACCTGCCACGTATGGGATGGCGGCTTCGACGTCGTGGGCGACCTCGACGGCGTGCTGAATGCTTTTGATTCTGTCGTCGGCCTTGACCGCCTCCACGCGATCCACCTCAACGACTCCCTCAACGTCCGTAGTTCCCACAAGGACCGCCACGCCTGCATCGGGAAAGGCAAGATCGGACTCGACGCCCTGGTGCGCGTGATCAACCACCCGCGTCTACGCGATTTGCCATTTTACCTGGAGACTCCAAACGACCTCGACGGCTACCGGGACGAGATCGCCCTCCTATCCTCTCGCCGATCCTAACTCCGCACTTGATTTCCCCCCGTTTTTTTGGCATAATATTTCAATTCATGTTTGGCTTCTTTAGAAGAAAAGAACAAAAAAATGCACAGCCCGTGATATGCGCGCGGGCTGACCACTGTATTTCGCGCAAAAATATTGACCCTGACGCGCTGAAAGTGCTCTACCGTCTGTCGGGTCTTGGATATGTGGCATACCTTGTTGGCGGCGGCGTGCGCGACCTTCTTCTGGGGCGCAAACCTAAGGATTTCGACGTGGGCACGAGCGCGAAGCCGAACGAAGTGAAGCGCGCGTTCCGCAACTGCTTCCTCATCGGCCGCCGTTTCCGCCTTGCGCACGTCCGCTTCGGCCAAAAGGTGATCGAGACGGCCACGTTCCGTCAGAATTCGCAGACGGTGGGGGAGATCATCGAACACGCGGCGGAGGGGCCGCTCGAGGACAATACCTTCGGCACCCCGGAGACGGACGCCTACCGCCGCGACTTCACCGTGAACGGTCTGTTCTACAACATCAAGGATTTCTCGGTCATCGACTACGTGGGCGGCCTCAAGGACCTGAAGAAACGCCTTATCCGCTCAATCGGCGACCCGATGATCCGCTTCCGCGAGGATCCCGTGCGCATGATGCGCGCGATCAAGTTCTCGGCGCGCCTCGACTTCGCGATCGAGCGCAAGACGGAGAAGGCCATCCGCTCGCTCCATTCGTGCATCCTCACGGCGTCGGTGCCGCGACTCTGCGAGGAGCTCTTCCGACTGTTTTCATACGGAACGTCCGAGAAGGCGTTCCGCATGCTCTGGGATTTTGGCCTCATGGGCGACCTGTTGCCGGACCTGGCGAAGTTCATCGACTCAGACGGCGGTGAGAAATCTGCCACGTGGAAGTACCTCGCAGTGCTGGATCGCTACGAGCGCGCCATGCACGAACGCGGGGTCGAGGTCGCGAACGGACTGCGGGCCGCAGTGCTTTACACCGCGATGGCAAAGAGCCGACCGGGACGCTCCCGCGAGGTGGTGGGCACCATGCTCTCGTCCATCAAGATACCGAAGGCGACCTACTTCCTGGCCACGCTGCTGATCGACAGCGTGAAGCGTCTTTCGCAGCCTCCGCAACGTACCCGCCGGCGTTTCATCCACAACCGAGACTTCGCCGACGCGCTCGACTTCAACCGCATCGTGGCCCGCGCGGAGGGCCGCAGCGAAGAAACAATTGATGCCTGGGACGCTATGTCCCGGAAAACGTGCAACGAACAAGGTGACAAAAATGACAGAAAAGAAAGAAGCTGACGTCCAGAATGACGTCGATCCGGCCCTTCCCGCATTCGTGAAGGCGGCACCAGAGCTCATTCCCCTCTGGGACTGGTGGGTCAAGGAGGGAAAGTCCACGCTGATGATGCTTCTCGTCGTCGCCCTGGGCGTAGCCGGTTTCTACGGCGTGCGCGGATACATGCGCAGCCGCAATGCCGCCGCGAGCCAGGCGCTTTCGCGCGCCAACACGGCGGACGAGCTGGCCACTGCGGTGTCCGAATACGGCTCGTCCAATGTCGGCACGGCGCTGAAGCTGCGTCTGGCGAAAAGCCATTACGACGCAGACCACTTCCAGGATGCGCTGGACGTGTACGAGGTCTTGATCAAGGACGCGGCCAAGGACGACCCGTTCCGCGACATCGCCGTGCTCGGACGCGCCTTCGCGCTTGAGGGTCTCAAGAAGTACGCCGAGGCGTCCGAGGCGTTCACTGCCTACGCGGCCGACGAGGCCAAGTCGCACGACGCCTTCCGCGTTACGGCCAAGTTGGGTATTGCGCGCTGCAAGGCCCAGCAAGGCGACGTGGCGGGCGCCGAGGCCGATTTGAACGCATTGAAGGAGGCCACCGCTGACGAACAACAGAAGTCGCGCATCGACTTCACGTTGGCTATACTGAAACACTATGACTTCAGCCGCGTTGACGCCTCTCCGCTCGACACGTTCAATCTTCCTGCGGCTGACGCAGCATTGCCCGCCCCTGCGGCCAAGCCCGCCCCGGCTCCTGCGGCCAAGCCCGCGCCCGCCCCTGCGGCCAAGCCTGCTCCGGCTCCTGAGGCGAAGCCTGCACCCGCACCTGCGGCCAAGCCCGCACCGGCTCCTGCGGCGAAGCCTGCACCCGCACCTGCGGCTAAGCCTGCTCCCGCCCCTGCGGCCAAACCCGCACCTGCGCCTGCGGTCAAGCCTGCTCCGGCTCCTGTTGCGAAGCCCGCTCCCGCGCCTGCGGCTAAGCCCGCACCGGCTCCTGCTGCGAAGCCCGCTCCCGCACCGGCTCCTGCCCCTGCAACCAAGAAGTAAGAAACCAAATCCAAATCCCATAGAAGAAAGGAAAAAGCCATGGATCAGAATCGTAGAGACTTTTTGAAGAGCGCCTTTTGGACGAGCGCCGCCATTGCGGCCGCCAGCAGCAAAAGCGCAAAGGCCGCGCAGACCTGTTGTGGCGGCGCGGCCGGCAGCATGATGGCCTACGCGGCGCCGCCGATCAAGACGCTCCGCGTGGGCGTGATCGGTCTTGGCCGCGGCGGGGCGGGCGTGAACAACTTCACGTACATCCCCGGCAGCTACGTGAGCGCCATCTGCGACATCAACGCCGCCCGCCGAAACCGCACGCTCAGCTTCCTCAAGAAACAGCACGCGCCCGTCCCGAAGGTCTACGGCGACAAGGGCGCGGAGGACTGGAAGCGCCTCTGCGAGGATCCCAACGTCGACCTCGTCTACAACGCGACGCCGTGGGAACTGCACGTGCCGATCGCCCTCTACGCGATGAAGTGCGGCAAGCACGTCGCCATCGAAGTGCCGAGCGCGTTCACGGTGGACGAGTGCTGGGAGCTGGTCAAGACGTCCGAAAAGACGAAGTGCCACTGCATGCAGCTCGAGAACTGCTGCTACGGCGAGTCCGAGCTGCTCGCGTACAACCTCTGCCACCTCGGCCTCCTGGGCGAGATCACGCACGGCGAGGGCGCGTACATCCACGACCTGCGCACGTACAACTACGGCAAATGGAACGACAAGACCGGCGGCGGCGGCTACTGGAACTACTGGCGCCTCAGGCACAACGCCGTCCACGGCGGCAACCAGTACCCGACGCACGGCCTCGGCCCGATCTGCATGGACATGGACATCAACCGCGGCGACCGCTTCGACTTCGTCGTTTCCGTCGATTCCAAGCAGGCCGGCTTCGAGGAGCTCGGGCGCGCGCGCTTCAAGGGCGACTCCGAGGACGACAAGTGGCGCCGTTCCCTCAAGGTGAAGATGGCCGACATGAACACGAGCATCATCCGCACCGTGAACGGCCGCACCATCATGGTGCAGCACAACGTCGGCACCGCCCGCCCCTACAGCCGCCTCAACCTCATCCAGGGCACGCGCGGCGTGTTGGCGGACTATCCCCTGCGCATTGCGATCGAGGGGTCCCTCGGCAGTGGCGCGCACGTCTACAACGACAAGAAGACCGCAGAGATCCGCCAGAAGTACAAGCACCCGATCTGGGCGCAGGCCGATGAGGTCAAGAAGGTGCTCGGCTCCGTCGGCGGTCACGGCGGCATGGATACGTTCATGGTGCTGCGTCTGAGCTACTGCCTCCAGCTGGGCCTCCCGCTCGACATGAACGTCTACGACCTCGCGAGCTGGTGCTGTCTGTGCGAACTCACCGAGAAGTCCGCCGACAACCGCGGCCGCTCGATGGACATCCCCGACTTCACCTGCGGCGCCTGGAAGAACCAGAAGCCGTTCGGCTTCGAGGCGGTGGACTTCTCCAAGCTGGGTCAGAACTTCAACACCGTCGGCTGATTAGGAGGGCATAGTCCGCTGCCCGCGCTCGCACGGAAATGTAATGAGGATAACTTTGATGATTGCTTTCGCTCTTGGGAGATTAGGAGACTCGGAGTTATGGAGGATATTTTACTCATTCTCTTATTCTCGCAAACTCTAAAACTCCAAATAGCGAAAGCAAAGAAGTTGAATCATAAGAAAGTTTTAGGCAAGGCAAGACAATGGGAAAGCCGTTGAATATCATCGTGTGCGGGTCGCTCGTTCCGGACCCGCTCCAGACGCTTGAACCGGTCGAGACGCCGCAGGGTCCCGGCCTCAAGAACGAGCAGATGCTCCCGAGCGTCCTCGACCCCTGGGCCGCGTGCGCCCTCTACGAGGCGGCCGCGCTTGCGAAGGCGCGCGCCGGCTCGAAGGTGACGCTCGTCGCGCTCGGTCCGAAGGCGAAGCTCCAGCAGCTCATGATGACCGTCGCGCAGAAGGCTCCGTTCCAGCTCGTCGCCGTGAACGCGCCCGCCGGCGGCTTCACGGACGCGCAGGAGACCGCCGCCGAACTCGCGAAGGCCATCCAGGCGATTCCGGGGCTCGACCTCTCCTCCACGCTCCTCTTCGGCGGCTGCGCCAGCGCGTCCCGCGACGCGGGCGTGACGCTCCAGTTCGTGGCGGAGAAGCTCGGCATCGGCGAGTTCTTCATGGCCGTTGACGAGCTGAAGCTTGCGGACGACGATACCTTCACGGTGCTCGAGCGCGTGGAAGGGGGACAGTACCAGTCATCCACCTGCGCCGGTTTCCCCGCCGCCATCGGCTGGGCCACGGGCAGTCTGCCCGAGCCCCCGAACAATCCGCAGACGGGCATGATGAACATGCGCGGCGTGATGCCCGCGCTCATGAAGGCGCCGGCTGCGAACGTCGGCGCGGGCGGCATCGCCTACGCGAAGGCCGAGGTGCCCGCCGCGAAGCGCGACACGGTGGTGAAGAAGGACATGACGGCAGACGCGATCGCCGCCGAAATCGTGGAGTGGATCAAACAATGAAGATTGCCGCATACAACCTCTCCGGACAAGGCTCCTTCGCGCAGGACAAACCCGCCCTTGCGGAAGCCATCAAGACAAGCGGCGCGGACATCGTGCTGCTGCCGGGTACGTCGCGCGTGCGTCGCGCCATCGGCGCGGCTGCGCTCTGCGCTGGCGCGCAGGTGGATACGAACGTCGTGAGCCTCGCCATCGACGGTGAGGCAGTTACCGCTCAGCGCTGGCTCTACCGCCAGCGCATCCTCGTCACGTTCTCGCGCGCGGCGCGTCCGTGGGTGATCGTGACCGATCCCTCGCTCTTCGCCGAAATCTGCGCGAAGGCCGGCGTGGAGCCAGCAGCGCTCGACCCGGCCCCCGCGACCTCTTCGCGCACGAAGGTGAACGGTCTCGTGGCGGCTTCCGGCGGCGGCGAATCGACCATCAAGCCCGATGCGAAGCTCCTGTTCGTCGCGGGCGCGGGCTGGACGAAGAAGCAGGCGGACGGCGCGACGCACCTCGACGAGGCCGCGTCCACGATCACCGGCTTCCTCGCGAAGTCCGGCGCGTCGCTCGGCTCGTCGAAGAGCCTCGTCGACATGCCGGAGGCGGCGGAGGCGTTCAAGTTCATGTCGCACATGAACCAGGTCGGACAGACCGGCGCGACGCCGCGTCACGCGAAGGGTCTCTCGACGTGCTGCCACGGCGAGGAACCGCACGTGGTGGGCTGGCGCTTCATCGGCGAACGCCGTGCCGTGAACCTGGACGCGAACTGCGGCTGGGCGCAGGGCAAGGCGGACGTCCTCTACGTGGCCGACGCCTTCGAGGTTATGAAGAAAGTCAACGAGCTGCTCTGACATGCCAGAGCAGCCGCAGACTCCGATGCGCAAATCGGCGATGGTCGGCGTCGTGGGACGCACGAACGCCGGGAAATCCACCGTCGTCAACCAGATGGTCGGCGAAAAGGTGTCCATTGTCAGCCCCGTGGAGCAGACGACGCGCAACACCATCCGCGGCATCGTGGAGGATCCGCGCGGACAGCTCGTGTTGCTCGACACGCCCGGCCTCCACAAGGCGGTCGGACCGCTCGGCAAGCTCCTCAACGGCATGGCGCGCGCCACTTCCGCCGGCGTGGACATCCTGCTCGTCGTCTTTGACGCGGCGCATGAGCCGCAGCTTGAGGACGAGGGTTGGATGCGCCGCGTCGTAAAGGAACATCCGGAAAAGGTCGTGTTCGCGCTCAACAAGTGCGACCGTTCCCCGTTCTACGAGACCATGTTCCGCGAGTTGTGGAAGGAAGTCACCACTGGGACAACGGGCGTCTCGCCCGTTGACGCTGGCACCACTGGGACAACGGGCATCTTGCCCGTTGAACAACCCCACTGGGTCACCTGCTGCGGCATCCGCAAGGGTGGTTGCGACGCGCTTCTGGATGTGCTTTATGACTTGGCGGCCCCCGGCCCCGCACTGTTCCCCGAGGACGTCGTAACCGACTACCCGCGCAAGCTCGCGATTGCGGACGTTGTGCGCGAGAAGCTGATCCAGCGTCTCCGCGACGAGGTGCCGCACGAGGTGGGCGTGGCGGTGAAGGATCTGCACGAGGACCGCAAGCGCGGCTGGGACGTGGCGGTGACGATCTACGTGAACCGTCCGTCGCAGAAGGGCATCGTGATCGGTCCGCGCGGCTCGCTCCTGAAGGCGGTGCGCCTGAGCGCGGAACCGGAGCTTTCCGACATGTTCGGCGTGAAGGTGCGTCTGGAACTGTGGGTCAAGGTCGAGCCCAACTGGATGAAGAACAACCGTCTCCTTGCGGAGATGGGCTACCTCGGCGCCACACGCTAACCTACCCCAACCCTACTACGGGTGTGGAGCGGAAATCTCCGCTTGCACCGGGTGGGGGATATTTCGTTGAAAGGCCACCCCTCATCGGCGAGATTATGGTAAAATATTGCGTCATCCAAATCTAGGAGAAACAATGACCTACCATCTCGCAATCGACATCGGGGCGTCTTCGGGACGCCACATCCTCGGCCACCTTGAAGACGGGAAGATGATTCTCGAAGAGGTGTTCCGCTTCGACAACTCGCAGATCCGCAAGGACGGACACGACTGCTGGGACCACCAGGCGCTCGCACGCAGCGTGCTGCAGGGCATCGCGAAGTGCAAGGAGATCGGCAAGATTCCCGCCACTATCGGCATCGATACCTGGGGCGTGGACTTCATTCTCCTTGACGAGCAGGGCTTGCCCTGCTCGGAAATGGTGGCCTACCGCGACGCGCGCACGGAGGGCGCGGACGCGCTCGTGGACGCCGCGATCTCCGCCGACGAGCTCTACGCCCGCTGCGGCATCCAGAAGATGCTCTTCAACACCATCTACCAGCTCGCCGCGCTCAAGAAGGAGCATCCCGAGCAGATCGAGAAGGCGCAGCGCCTCCTGATGGTGCCGGAGTACCTGAACTTCGTCCTCACCGGCAAAATGGCGAACGAATACACGAACGCGACGACGGGCAACCTCGTCAACGCTCGCGCGAAGGACTGGGACTGGGAGGTGATTGACAAGCTCGGTCTCCCGCGCCGTATCTTCGGCAAGCTGGAGGTGCCCGGCACGACATTGGGCGGACTCACCTCCGCCGTGCAGGCCACAGTGGGTTTTGACGCGCAGGTCGTCCTGCCCGCCACGCACGATACTGGCAGCGCCTTTCTCGCCGTTCCGGCGCGCGACGACCAGGCCGTGTACATCTCGAGCGGCACCTGGTCCCTCCTCGGCGTGGAGAACGCCGAGCCGATCACATCGCCCGAGGCGAAGGCCGCGAACTTCACGAACGAGGGCGGCGCGTGGTACCGTTTCCGCTTCCTCAAGAACATCATGGGTCTCTGGATGATCCAGTCCATCCGCCGCGAGCTGAACGGCGTGGACTACGTGGAGGGCAAGGAGAAGACCGCGACCTGGACGCTCGCCGACTACGAGAATGGGAAGAAGTACTCCTTCGCCAACCTCGAAAACGCGGCCAAGGCGGCCACGTCGTTCGCGGGACGCGTGAGCGCGAACGACACGCGTTTCCTCGCGCCCGCCTCGATGATCGCCGAGGTGCAGGCGGCGGCGGACGTGAAACCCGCCACCGTGGGCGAGCTGATGCAGTGTGTTTACGCCTCGCTCGCCGACTGCTACGCGAAGATGATCCAGAACCTCGCGCAGCTCACGGGCAAGACCTATACCTCTGTCAACATCGTGGGCGGCGGCTCGAAGGACGGCTACCTCAACAAGCTCACCGCTGAGGCGACGGGCCTTGAAGTGTTCGCAGGTCCTACCGAGGGCACGGCGATCGGCAACCTCATAGTCCAGTTCATCGCCGCAGGCGAACTCGCCGACCTCGCAGATGCCCGCGCGTGCGTGAGCCGCAGCTTCGACGTGACGAAGGTGTAGGCCATGTACTACCTGAACAAAATCGTGTGGGCGATGGTCAATCCGTTCGCCATCGGAATGCTGCTCGCGGTGGCAGGAATCGTTTTTGCCTGTCTGCGGAAACGCAAGACATGCGTGGGGCTGTTCGTGTCAGCCGTCACATGGTTGTGGTTCTGGTCCATGCCGCTTGTTGCGGATGCGTTAGGCTCGTCGCTTGAGTCCGAGTTCCCGCCCGAGTCCGTGGAGCAGTTGCCGCAGGCGGACGCGATCATCCTTCTTGGCGGTGGCATGAGCGCTTCGACCAACGTCTATCCGTACGCGAACATCTGCGCCGCTGCCGACCGCGCATGGCATTCGGCGCGGATATTCAAGGCGGGCAAGGCGCCGATGATCGTGCCGAGCGGCGCAGGATGCGAGTGCACCGAGGTGCCGTTCCTTGTAGATTTGGGCGTGCCGCGCGGTGCTATCCGCGCCGAGGCCGAGTCGCGCAACACGGAGGAGAACGCGAAGTTCGTTGCCGAACTCCTCAAGGACCGCGACCATCCGAAAGTGTTGCTTGTCACGAGTTCCTGGCACATGCGCCGCGCGCTTCTCATGTACCGGCGCTACGCCCCGAATTTGGAGATCGTCCCGGCGGCCTGCGACTACGAGTGTACGATTAACCGCGCCCAGTCCTCCGGAATCGGCATCTTCCCCGACGTCAATGCGTTTGCGGCCTCTTCCGCGATGTGGAAGGAAGTGCTTGGCTACTGGTGGTACAAGATCGCGCGCCGATGAAGATCTGCTGGTGGACAGTCTATCCGACAGCCAATGAGACGGAACTGCTCACGTCCCTGCGTGCCCAGGGCGTTGACGTAGCGGCCTGTTACTACGGCCTCTACGATGACTACCGTCATCTGCTGGGTTGGAAAGACCGTCCACTTGAGCCTTGGGAATACCGGGTGCCCACAATCGCCGCCGCGCGCAAGGCGATTCCCGACTTTGAGGACCGCATCCAGACTGTTCCGTCATATTCCGATGGGCTTTCGTGGCGGCTCATTGTCTGGTGCGTCCGCCACCGCCGTCTGTGGTTTGTAGTGACGGAAGGTTCGCGCATGCGCTGGTTTGCGCGTCCCGTGCTGCGCCTTTTCTGCTGGTGTATCGACCGGTATGCGTTGATGGGTTTTTTCTACGGACGCGCAGCCGCTGCGCAGTATGCG
>CAMKJU010000069.1 GCA_946413265.1 uncultured Lentisphaerota bacterium | reverse complement strand
ACATCCTGGCGAAGGCGGGATGCCTGCCGTCGGATTTCGACGAGACGACGATCTGCACCATCCACTCGTTCTGCCGCGAGATCCTCGCGGAGTACGCCTTCGAGAACCGCGTCCCGATGCAGGTGGAAATCGGAGGCTCGGATAAAGACCTCATCCACCGCGCCGTCCGGACGGCTCTTTTCGGCGATGCTTTCAAGGCGCGCTACGGGGAGTCATACGATGCCTATATGGAAACTGCAGGCTTGACGACCACGAATGACCTTGTCGTGCAGACTGAATCTTTGCTTGAAGAACATGTGCGGACCGGACGGGCACCTGAAGTGCCGCAACGCCTTGATGACGGTGTGAAGACTTCACTTCACGGCATTGTGAAAGCGTTGTGCCCATCCGGTGATTATTCCTCCCTTCGCAATACACTCGGACTGGCAGACCTCCCGATTAATGGGAATGACTGTAAGAGTTTTGAACGAGATTTTGACAATTTCCTGAAGGCCATAGGTGGCTTGGCATCTCATGACGACAAGAGCCTTATCACTTCTTTGGTTGATATTATTGCAATAAGAAGCCAGGGCGCAAACCGGCTTAATCCGAGGCTTAGTAAACCTTATTCATGTCGCCTCGGCGAGTATATTCCTGCGCTTGGGAAGTTGCTTGAAGCAGTTGATGGCGCGGCCGTCATGCTTTCCTCCCAGATGATTGCCGATCTCGCATTCCTCGCATGGCCGGTGTTCAAGCGCCTTAAGGAGGAAGTGTCCGCACTGACATTCGACGATCTTGTGAATCGTGCGCACGACGTCATTGTTGCAGAGTCCGAATCGGGTGAGAAAAGCGAGTTGCTCAAGTCCATCCGCCGCAAATACCGGATTGCGCTGGTGGACGAATTCCAGGACACCGACAGCAAGCAGTGGGAGATATTCAAGAGCATCTTTTCGGATAAGGTCAACAAGATAGACGACGGCCCCAATCCGATGCAGGGAGCGCTGCTGGTCGTCGGCGACCCCAAGCAGGCGATCTATTCCTTCAGGGGAGCGGATGTCGGAGCCTATCTTGCAGCGAGGGGAGAGATCACAAAGGACAATGCTACGGCGCGCCATTCACTGGACAAGACTTACCGTTCCTCGCCAGGACTTGTCGCCGCGTTCAATCAGATCTTTGGCGATAATGGCGGAGCGGATCCTTCATGGTTCGAGGGCATGGAGGAAGGCGGCGAATGTATAATTTACGAAGGTGTCAAGTCGCCGGACGGCAAAAATAAATTCGATGGAATCGATTACCATTCAGAGTTCGGCGAGCCGGTGGAGTTGCTGGAGTCAATCCCAGAGGATAAACCACCGAAGACTCCGTCGTCCACCAATTCGGGATATGGAAATAAAACCCGCTGCTTGCCTGAGTTTCTGCGCAACGCGGCGCGGGAGATCAAGCGGCTCGTATCACTGGAGTATGCCTATACGACTGTGGACAAGGACACGGGAGACAAAGAACCGCACTCGTTCTCCTATCGCGACATGTGCATTCTTGTGCGCGGGCATGCCGATGCGGACAAGGCGCGGGAGATCCTTGCCGCCGCGAATATTCCTTTTTCAATCTACAAGGAGCAGGGAATCTATGCCTCTGCCGAGGCCGAGGCGTTGCTGGCGCTCTTCGACTTCCTTTCCATGCCCAGTCGGCGCGGACGTCTTGAGGCACTTTTGCTGACGCCGCTTTTCGGATACAGTCCTGATCAGCTTGAGGCCCGACGCAAGCAGGAGGATCGCGAATTCTCCAGACTGCTGGATGTTTGGCAGGAGCTTGTCTCCAAAAAGGAGTGGAGCAAGCTCTTCGAGAGCGTGATGAACGATACCTTGCTCGCGCATCCGAGCAAGGACAATTCCGACTTCGACCGCAGCTGGGCGGCGACGCGGCAGATTCTCGACAAGCTGCTGGAATGTGTTGGACGCAAGGCGCAGACAATAGACGAGTTTGCGGACGTTCTTCGCTCCTGGCGTCAGGACGACAAGCGCGCGGGCGAGGACGGGGCACTGCGGCGCAAGGAGTCCGAGGCCGACCGCGTACAGATCATGACAATGCACGTGTCAAAAGGGCTTGAGTATCCCGTCGTGTTCATCGCGTGGGGATTTGGAGAGCTTGCATATCAGGCAAAGGACGAGGAGAAGGAAAAGGCCATTCGCGAGGAGAAACGACTTCTTTACGTGGCGTTGACCCGCGCGGAGCATAAACTGTACCTCCCTTGGTCGCAATGGGCGCAGCATCGGAGAATAACAGGTACGGACAAGAAGACAAAAGAAAAAATTGAAGTATGTGAAACCGGCATCGGTAGCGTTGGCTCGGCGTTGCTGATTCAGGAAAGCAATCCGGATTCCGGCTTCCTTGCCCGCGGCATTCGCGCGTTTTTCGGAAGCGACGATGCGGCGAAGGAGGCGGTGATCAGGGTTTCGGAGCGTGCCAAGACTGCGGAACTCGCGATCAGAAACAAGGCCAATGCCGAGACGGAAGAAGCGACTAAGGCCGAGGGAGACGGCAACGGCGCGGCTGCAGGAATCAAGGTTTACGAGCTGGATGCCAGGGCGCTTGCGCGGCAGAAGATCGATAACGATTCGTATTCGTCCGTTCATCGGAAGGCGAAGCTGTCGGCGGAACCTGAAGGTGACTTCAGAAAAGACGAAGACCATATCGAGGCTGCATCGCAGAAGAAAGAAAAGACGCTCGTGCCGCGCAACAACATCTCGGGCGACGTGTTCCACGAGATCATGGAGACGCTGTGCAACAACGACGATTCCGACGGCAAGACACCGGGATTCTGTACGGTAGGCGGCTTGGATCCTGATGACTTGGCGCAGAACAAAGATTTGCTGGATCTGATTCGAAAGACTATGCGCAAGCACCAGGTTGAGTCCCAGAAGGACAAGAATGGCGACACCACCGAACGCGTGCTGGCCCGCATGGCGTGGCGTGCGTTGAATGTCCCAATTGTCATAGGCGGCAGACCAATCGTACTTAGGGAAATTGGCACGTCCAATCGTCGCGCTGAGCTGGAGTTCGTGGTAAATCGCGCGAATGTGCTGGGCGATGACGGTGTGACGGACGACGGCGCGGCCGGAGTCCGCGCCCTACCGGATCCGCAGAGCGAAAGCACGTTCAACGGCAAGATCGATCTACTTGTTCGTCCCGATGGCTTGGGCGGCCCGGTCTACGTTCTCGACTGGAAGACGAATTCGTTGCCCAGCTACGGGACGGAAACGCTCGGGCGCGCGATGACGGCGTCGGACTACCATCTCCAGTATCAGTTCTACTCGCAGGCGGTCCGATACTGGCTGCGCGGGGCCGAACTCGGCGGTGTCGCCTACATGTTCGTGCGCGCGGGCGAGAAGTCGGAGAGTCTGGAAGGGGATGCGGGCGTATTCGTCGCCGACGCGGCGGCGATTTCGCAGGAGTCCTGCCGCGCGGCAATCAAAAACGCATTGAAGTGAGAGGAAATTTACCATGACAATTCAAGAGGCAGGACGGCGGTTGGATCTGTTTGGAATCCCGGCGAAAGGCGATGGAGAGGAGAAGGTCAGGAATATACTTGCGCGCATTCTCGCGGGAGGGGCGTTGTCGCTTTCGGACATGCAGTCCGCACGCGACGTCGCGGAGCATCTGCATGCCCAGACCCCTGGCGTGTATCTGTTCTTGGCAGCGATGCAACTTTCGCTGAAAGCCGGCAATACGTTCCTCAGAATTGACAGGGGGCCAGACCTGCTGAAGGCTGCCGTGCGGGTAGAGGATGACGATGATGGGGGGCACGACAAGTCTGTTGATGTGGGCGCGTGCTGGGCTCAGTACGCGTGCGCGGCAGGCGAGACGCTTGCGAAAGGTGACGGGCAGATCGTTGTTTGCAAGGATGTCGCCAAGTCCGAAAAGGGATGGTTCTTCACGCGGGTCTGGGATTCGGTGGAGTATGTGTCGGACAGGCTGGGCGAGATGGCAAGTGAAAATGATATTGGCGAATTGGCGGAGGATATCGTCAAGAGGGCAGTTCGCTTCAACGGCAAGGATGGCCGGTTCTCTTTGAACGACGAACAACAGCAGGCAGTAAGGACGGTTGGGAAGCGCAGATTCACCGTTGTCACCGGAGGGCCTGGCACGGGCAAGACGACGGTCGTCTGCGCGATCTTGCGTGCCTTGATGGAGAGCGGCGGCATCACTGGCGAGGATGTGGCGCTGGTTGCGCCGACAGGGCGTGCCGGACAGCGGATGGGGGAGTCGATACATGACCAGTGCGCTGCGGCGGTTGAAATGCCGCCAGAGATAAAACGTCAGATCGAGGAGATGTCAGGCGCGACGATCCACACGACATTGGGCGGGTTGCCGCCGAACTGGAAGTATACGAAGGAGAACCAGCTTCCGTACAAGCTGGTGGTCGTCGATGAATCGTCGATGGTGGACGTACATCTGATGAAGTCGCTCCTCGAGGCGTTGCCCGATAAATGCCGTCTGGTGCTGCTGGGCGACAAGGACCAGTTGCCGTCCGTTGACGCAGGGGCGGTACTGGGCGACGTGGTGGCCAACTTCGACGAGCGGACGGTCGTCGAGCTGACGGAATCGAACCGCTTCACAGGGGCGCTCGCCGATTGCGCTCGCGCGTTGAATGAAGGCGACAAGGCTCTCTTCGAAAAAACCGTCAAGAAGTTGCCTGTTGACGGCGAGGCATGGACGGACACCTTGTCAAAGACGGACGATGACAACATCAACCGCGTGTTCTACTACGAACTGGGGGAATCCATGAGTCCGGCTGCGTTCCGCAAGCTGGTGCTAGAATGGGTGCGCAGCTACGGGCTGCTTGAAGATGGTGGGCTTGTTACCGCCGCTAAAGCGGTGGAGCCGACGGATGACGTATTCACGGACGGTGAGAAAAAGGGGAAGGTCGCGGAATTGTTCAAGTGCCTTGAATGTTCGCGCATCCTGACCGTGGTGCGCAAAGGAACGTTTGGCGCATCCACGATCAACGACCTCGTCGTCACGGAGCGATTCGGCGGACGCCGTCCTGCGAATCCGCTGTCGAAGGTCGGCGTGCCGGTCATGGTGACACGCAATACGCGCGAACGGAATCTCTGGAACGGGGACATCGGCGTGACCGTGAGGGGGCCTGACGGAATGGTGGTGCTGTTCCCGCGGGGCGACAAGGTTGCGGTGTGTCCTGTCGGTCTTCTGCCCGAGCATGAGCTCGCGTATGCGATGACGGTGCACAAGAGCCAGGGGTCGGAGTTCGGGAACGTGATGGTGGTGCTGCCCGACGACAAGGAACATCCGCTTCTCAACCGGCAGATCGTCTACACGGGCATCACGCGCGCGAAGAAGCGCGCGGTGATCGTCGGGACCAAGGTGGCGCTGGAAAGGGCGCTGGAGCGAAAGATCGATCGCGACACGGGAATTGGAACAGTAAGGAGCAAAACAAATGAAGAAGAATAATTGCTGTCGGGCGCTTGTTAGTAACCGGAGAGGCTTCCTCAAAGCCGCCGGTGGGGCGTCCGCGTTTATGGTGCTGCCGCGGCGCCTGATCGCGGGCAGCGGCGCGACGCCGCCGAGCGAGACGGTGAACGTGGCGGCAATCGGCGCCGGAGGGCGCGCCTCCGCCGACATCGACGGACTCGAACATGCCGGAGCGAGGATCGTCGCGCTCTGCGACGTTGACACGCGCCGCTGCCAACACCAGCGCAGGAAACGTCCGAACGCGCCGTTCTACACGTTCTACAGGGAAATGCTCGACAAGCATGACAAGGACATCGACGCCGTGCTGGTGGGCGTCCCCGACCACTGGCACGCCACCATGGCGATCGAGTGCCTGAAGCGCGGCAAGCACGTGCAGTGCGAGAAGCCACTCGCGCAGAGCTTCCACGAGATGGACGACATGCTTGCCGAGGCGAAAAGGCATCCGCGCCTCGTCACGCAGGCAATGAACCAGGGGCACGCTTACGATACGATCCGCGACTTCCGCGAATGGGTCGAGGCGGGTCTGATCGGCGAAGTGACGGAGGCGCACATCTGGTGTCCGGCGAGGTACTCCTTCATGGACGAACTGGACAACATGAAGAAAACGTGGGAAGTTCCGAAGGAACTCAACTGGGAGCAGTGGCAGGGACCGGTTCCGCACCGTCCCTACTTCCCGAAGTTCCTGCCGGGCGCGTGGCGCTTCTGGACGATGTACGGCACGAACACGCTAGGCGACTGGAGCTGCCACCTGATGGATCCGCTTTTCTGGACATTCGGACTGGGACTGCCGAAGACCGTCAAGGCGGAGGTCGTGGGTAACTGGACGCCCGAGCGCCACGGTCTCACGTTTCCGAAGGGCGTGAAGACGACGTTTGAGTACGTCAAGCGCGACGGCAAGCCGTTCAAGCTCGTGTGGTTCGACGGCGACGCCTGCAAGGACGTGCCAGTGCCGCCCAGCTACAGGGACGACATGAAGTTCTATCCACCACACAATTCAAAGGAAGCGCGTGAGCGGCGCGACAACATGACGAACGGCGCGTTTGTCTACGGCACGCGCGGCGTGATCGAGTATGGACACCACGGCGCGAACTACCTGCGGATGCTGCCCGATACGACGCTCGCGAAACTTCGAGCCGACGGCGGATGTCCCAAGCAGAAGTATCCGCGCGTGCCGGGGAAGAGTCCGGACGCGAAGCCGTACAACGAATTCATCGCGGCGGTCAAGGGCGGCAAGCCCGTCGGGAGCGACTTCGCGTACGCGGGCGCGATGACGCAGTGTTCGCTCACTGGCGTCGCCGCGCTGTTCGATCCCGGCAAGTTGCTCACGTGGGACGCAAAGGCGCGCCGATTCGCCAACAGCAGTGCGGCCAATGCCCGACTGCACCTTCCCCGCCTTGCGGGATGGTGAGTGAAAAAGTTTTAAAGGAGAAGAGAAAATGAAATACATCACATACGTCGGCAGCTACACGGCCCCTGACCATGCGGACGGCGTACACATCTTAGAGTCAGACGCGGAGACGGGTGAGTTCCGCCCCCTCAGCGTACTGAACACCTTCGAGAGCCCCATCTACATGACGCTCAACCGCAGCTGCACGCGCCTCTACACCGTTCTGGGACGTCCCTCGTTCGGTCCGGAGAAGCGCAATGGCGGCGTGGCCGCGTTCGCAGTGAAGGGCGATGGCCTTGAGTTCATCAACGAAATCCGCACGGGTTGGACGATCCCATGCCACGTGTCGCTAGACCCTTCTGAGAAGGCGCTTGTCTACGCCGAGTATTCATGCGGCACGGCGGGCTACGCCAACATCATGGAAGACGGTTCCCTTGACCCCGCCTGCGCCGCGCCAGCGCCGGAGTCCGTGAACCCGCTCTGCCAGGTGAAGCACTTCGGCGACGGTCCGAACAAGCCGCGGCAGGACTCCGCCCACGCGCACTGCTCCATCGTGACGCCGGACGGCAAGTTTTTGCTCGTTGTTGACCTCGCTCTCGACAAGGTCGTCGCATACGACTTCCCGAACCGCGCGCAGGGCTTGAAGGAGGTGCCGTCGGCGTCCATCGACACGCGAGCCATCGCACCTGGTGCGGGACCGCGCCACATCGTGTTCCACCCGAACGGGCGTTTGGCCTTCGTGGTCTTCGAGCTGTACAACCTCGTTGCGAGCTTTCGCTACACGGGCGAGGGTTTTGAGTTCATCGAAAAGCACAGCATTCTGCCGGAAGGGGAAACTTGCGACAGCAAGGCGGCGGCTATCCACCTCTCCGAGGACGGCTCGCAGGTGCTTTGCTCGAACCGCGGCCACGACTCCATTACCGTATTCAACGTGGATGCCGACACAGGTCGGCTCGACTGGCTTGCCAACACGAAGCTCGGCGGACGCTTCCCGCGCGACTTCCAGTTCATGCCAGGCGGCAAGTTCATCCTAGCAGGATTGAAGGAGAGCTGGTGCGTGGCAAGTTACGCATACGACGCGAATACAGGCAGGTTGGAGGAAGTCGCCCGCCGCGACGGCATATACCGTCCGCTTTTCTTCGCGTTCAAGAACCCGCGCTGATGCGGGGACGCCGCGAAAATGTGGTATACTGTGTCCATGCAAAAATTCATAGAACGGCTGGCGTGGGGAACGGACGCGGGATTCTACCGCCTCATCCCCGAGGAAGTGCTGATGCCCGCGAACGTCGCGGAGGTCGTGGACATCGTGCGGCACGCGAAGCGCGAGGGACGGCACATCACGTTCCGCGCGGCGGGCACGTCGCTTTCGGGGCAGGCGATCACGGACTCCCTGCTCGTCGTGTGCGGCAAGAAGTGGGAAGGGTACGAGGTGCTCGACGGCGGCGCGCGCATCCGCGTGCAGCCGGGCGTGGTGGGCGGACGCGTGAACGCGATCCTGAAGCCGTACGGCTACAAGTTCCTACCCGACCCCGCGTCCGTCAACAGCGCGATGGTGGGCGGCATCACGCTCAACAACGCCTCAGGCATGAGCTGCGGTACGCACGCGAACGCCGAGCGCACGATCCTTTCCGCCAAGGTAGTGTTCGCGGACGGCACGCTGCTCGACACGGGTGACGCGGAGTCGCGCAGCGCGTTCGCCGTGTCCCATCCCGATTTCATCAAGCGCCTCTGTGCGCTGCGCGACCGCGTGCAGGGCGACCCTGAGCTGAAAGACCTCATTCTCCGCAAGTATTCGATCAAAAACGTGACGGGTCTTACGATCCTGCCGTTCGCCGAATGCGAGGACCCGTTCGAGATCATCACGCGCCTCATTCCCGGCAGCGAGGGGACGCTCATGTTCCTCGCCGAGGCGACGTTCCGCACGGGCAAGATCGCGCCCGCAAGCGAGTCCGCGCTCCTCCTCTTCCCTACCACGCACGCCGCGTGCGAGGCCGTGGCTGCGATGAAGGCGACGGGCGCGCTCACGGCGGCCGAGTTCTTCGACCGCAAGGCGATGCGCACCGTCGAGAAGGATTTCCCGGAACTCGCGGGATTGCCCGAGGAAGCGGGTGCCGTGCTCGTGATGACCGAGGGGACGCCCGAGGAGGTCGCCGAGAAGCGTCGGAAACTCGAGGCGGTGCTGTCCTCGCTCACGCTCTGCACGCCTGCGCTTTTCACGGGCAATCCTGCCGTAACGGGCAAGTGGTGGGCCATGCGCAGCGGCATCTTCCCGGCGGTAGGCGGCACGCGCGAGATTGGCACCACCTGCCTCATTGAAGACGTGGCCGTACCCGTGCCGCGTCTCGCGGAATTCACGGACGACCTGCAACAGCTTTTCAAGGACCACGGCTATCCCGACGCAGTCATCTACGGACACGCCCTCGAGGGCAACTGGCACTTCATCCTCAACCAGCGCTTCGACACTCCTGAGGTCGTCGCGCAGTACGACAACATGATGCGCGCCGTGGTGAAGCTCGTCACCGAGAAATACCAGGGCTCGCTCAAGGCCGAACACGGCACGGGACGCAACATGGCACCGTTCGTGCGCGTGGAGTGGGGCGACAAGGCGTACCAGCTGATGAAGGACGTGAAGGCGCTCTTCGACCCGGACAACCTCTTCAACCCCGGCGTGATCTTCAATGACGATCCACAGTGCCACATCTCCGGCCTCAAGCCGCTGCCGCGAATCCATCCGCTCGTGGACCGCTGCATCGAGTGCGGTTTCTGCGAAGTGAACTGCGTCTCGTGCGGCTACGCGCTCTCCTCGCGACAGCGCATCGTGGTGAGCCGCGAGATCGCGCGTCTCGCAGAGGCAGGCAAGACGGATCCCGCAGCCCGGCGCGCGTCCAAGCGCCTCGCGCGCGACTTCCGCAAACTCGGCGATGCGCTCTGCGCGGGTGACGGACTCTGCTCCACGAGCTGTCCCGTGAAGATCAACGTGGGCGAGTACATCCACGTGGTGCGCGAACGTGCGCACGGCGCGCTTGCGCGACGCATGGGGAAGTTCGCCGCCGATCATCTCAATGTCGTAGCGGGAGGCGTTTCGGCGATGCTCGGTCTCGCGGCGTGCGGACAAGCCGTCCTTGGTAACAAGGCAATGTCAGTTATTTGCAAGGCGATCCACCGCGGCTCGTTCGGGCTCGTTCCTCTCTGGACGCCGGCGATGCCGCACCGTGCGCGCATCAAGTCGATCAAGGTGCAACCTACTCCTGCAGCCGAGAAGGTCGTCTACTTTCCGAGCTGCATCAATCAGCGGATGGGACCGGCGAAGGGCGATCCCGTGCAGCGTCCGCTCGTGGACGAAACGGTGGAGCTGCTTGGGAAGGCGGGCTATGAGGTCGTGTTCCCGAAGAACCTCAAGAACCTCTGCTGCGGGATGACCTGGGAGTCGAAGGGCATGCCGGACGTGGCGGATGCGAAAACCGCCGAACTGGAGACCGCTCTGCGTGAAGCGTCTGAAGACGGCCGCTGGCCGATTCTGTGCGACCAGAGTCCGTGTCTCCACCGGATGCGCGAAAAGATCACGGGCCTCAAGCTCTACGAGCCAGTGGAGTTCATCGACAAGTTCGTGCTGGACCGCGTGGAGATCGAGCCGGTCGATGCCTGCGTGGCGGTACATGCGACCTGTACGACGCGGAAGATGGGTCTCGTGGACACGCTTCTCAAGGTGGCGCGCACGTGCGCGCGAAAGGCCGTGCTGCCGGAGGAGATCGGCTGCTGCGCTTTTGCGGGCGACAAGGGCTTCACGAACCCGGAGCTTAACGCCTGGGCGCTGCGCAAGCTCCGCGCTCGCATCGCTGAGGCTGGTGCCACTATGGGTTACAGCAACAGCCGCACGTGCGAGATCGGTCTCACGAACCATTCGGGCATCCCGTACATGGGAATCGTCTACCTCGTCAATCGCGTCGCCCGGAAAAAATAGCTTCTTTCGGGAGACTTTACACGTGACGGCATGTGATGGCATCGCGCTCGTGATTCCTGTCTGCGATCCAGACGAGGATCGTTTCCCGACGCTAGTCCGGCGGCTCCGTGCTGATTTCGCGCACGTCGTAGTGGTGGACGATGGCTCTGCGCGCGGACGATCGGCGTTTGATGATGTGCGTGGAGATGTGGATGCAGTGCTCATACACGAGAATAACCGAGGAAAGGGCGCGGCGCTCCGTACCGCGTTCGCATGGGTGCGGGAGAACCTGCCGCGTATGGTGGGCGTCGTGACGGTGGACGGCGACGGGCAGCATGATCCGGAGGACGTGCGGCGCGTGGCGGAGGAACTCGCGCGCGAACCGAATGGAGGACTCGTCCTCGGCGTGCGGTCGTTCGCGGGCGACGTGCCGTTCCGCAGTCGGCTTGGCAATTTCTGGACGCGCGGGCTGTTCCGTCTCATCACGGGGCTTTCGGTGAGCGACACGCAGACGGGTCTGCGGGGAATCCCAGCGGTGCTGCTGCCGCGTCTCCTCGCGATTCCCGGCGATCGTTACGAGTACGAGATTAGAATGCTGGCGGACGCGCGCCGCCATCCAGCGCCGCCGCGTGAGGTGTCCGTGCGCACGATCTACCTCGACGGCAACGCGTCCTCCCATTACCGTCCGCTCCGTGACACTTTCCGCACGCAGCTCGCCCTCTGGGGCACGCTGTTCCATCGAAAACGCTCAACCTGAAACGCCATGTACTACACAGAAACACCTGAAGGGATCATCCTCAACGTGAAGGCCCAGCCGCGCAGCTCGCGGGCGGGGATCGACGGTCTATTCGGCGACGCCGTGAAGGTGCGCATCCGGTGCGCGCCCGTGGACGGCAAGGCGAACAAGGAACTGATCGAGACGCTTGCCGACGCATTCGGCATCCCGAAGGGCGCGGTCGTGTTCAAGGGTGGGGAAACTTCGAAGACTAAACGGCTTCTACTGCGTGGGGTGTCCGCATCCGCGCTTGCCGCCGTTTTAGGGTCGTAAATGGTTTTCGGTGGACTTACACGCCGATTTGTGGTTAAATAATGCCGTTCAACAACAAAAAGGAACACGGATGGATGATGTAATCGTAATGGGCGCCGGCGTCGTGGGCTGTATGACGGCCCGCGAGCTGAGTCGCTGGAACTTGAAGGTCGCCGTGCTGGAGGCCGGGTCGGACGTGGCGGAAGGCGCGTCCAAGGCCAACAGCGCGATCGTGCATGCGGGCTTCGACGCGAAGCCGGGCACGAACAAGGCGAAGTTCAACGTGCTGGGCAACAAGATGTTCGAGAACGCCTGCAAGGAGCTGAAGGTGCCGTTCAAGCGCAACGGCTCGCTCGTGCTGGCGTTCAACGGCGAGGAGATCAAGGGCCTCGAGGACCTTGTGGAGAAGGCCGCGAAGAACGGCGTGCCGGTGGAGATCATCGACCAGGCGGAGCTGCGCCGGCGCGAGCCGAACGTGTCGCCCGAGGCCGTGGCCGCATTGTGGGCACCGACGGGCGGCATCTGCTGTCCCTACCAGCTCACGTTCCGCGCGGCGGAGAACGCGGCGGCGAACGGCGTCTCGTTCATCTTCGACGCGCGCGTGACCGCGCTCGAACGAACCGACGACGTCTGGCGCGTGACGTGCGAGGACGGCCGCGTGTTCATGGCGAAGACGCTGATCAACTGCGCGGGTATCCACTCCGACGAGCTCAACAACCTCGTGAGCGCCACGAAGTACAACATCCAGGCGCGCCGCGGCGAGTATCTCATGCTTGACCGCGACGAGGAGGGCAGCTTCTCCGCGACGATGTTCCAGGTGCCGTCGAAGATGGGCAAGGGCATTCTCGTTTCGCCCACCGTGGACGGCACGGTGATCGTGGGCCCCACGGCCGAGGACATCCCCGACAAGGAGGACAAGGCGACGACGTACGAGGGCCTCGAAAAGGCGAAGGCCGGCGCGCGCCGGACGTATCCCGGCCTGCCGCTCAACAAGGTGATCACCGAGTTCAGCGGACTCCGCGCGCACGAGACGACGGTGAGCGACTTCGTACTCGGCGAGGCACCGGACGCTCCCGGCTTTTTCAACGCGCTCGGCGTGGAGTCGCCGGGCCTCACGAGCGCGCCCGCCATCGGCGCGTGGCTCGCGGAGCGCGTGGCCGAGAAGCTGGACGCCACGCGCAAGGCCGCGACGGACATCTCGCTCGACGTGAGCGACTGGCCCGTGACGCGCGAGATGTCGAAAGAGGATTTGGCCGCGCTCATCCAGAAGGATCCTGCGTTCGGACGCGTGATCTGCCGGTGCGAGTCCGTCTCCGAAGGCGAGATCCGCGCGGCGATCCGCTGTCGCGTGGGCGCACGTACGCTTGACGGCATCAAGCGCCGCACGCGGAGCGGCATGGGCCGCTGCCAGGGCGGCTTCTGTACGCCGAAGCTCATCGAGATCCTCGGCGAGGAGTTGGGACTCCGTCCCGAGGCGTTCCTCGTCTCGCGCAAGACCGCGCCCGCCGAACTGCGCGAGGCGGCCGCGGCCGCCGCGACGACGGGCGAAGGCACGTGGGACGTGACCGTGATCGGCGCGGGCCCCGCGGGTCTCGCCGCCGCCGTCGCCGCGCGCGAGGCGGGCGCGGAGAAGGTGCTCGTGCTTGAGCGCGACGATGCGCCGGGCGGCATCCTCCAGCAGTGCATCCACAACGGTTTCGGACTCCACCGCTTCAAGGAAGAGCTGACAGGGCCCGAATACGCGCAACGCTACATCGACCAGGCGCGTTCCCTCAAGATCCCGATCCGTTGCGGCACGATGGTGATGGAAATCGCCCCGGGCGCAATCCACACGATCACGACGATGAGCCGTCGCTACGGCATGCAGCAGGTGAAGACCAAGTCCGTCGTGCTCGCGATGGGCTGCCGGGAGCGTCCGCGCGGCGCGCTCATGACGCCGGGCACGCGTCCGGCGGGCGTGTACACCGCCGGCACCGTGCAGCGTCTCGTGAACATGGACGGCATCATGCCGGGCAAGCGCGTGGTGATCCTGGGCTCCGGCGACATCGGCCTCATCATGGCGCGCCGCCTCACGTTCCAGGGCGCGAAGGTGCTCGCGTGCATCGAGATCATGAAGAAGAGCTCGGGCCTCATGCGTAATGTGGTGCAGTGTCTGCAGGACTACGACATCCCGCTCCTCCTCTCGCACACGGTCACGGACGTCGAGGGCCGCGAACACGTGACGGGCGTGAAGGTGAGCCAGGTGGACGACAACCTGAAGCCGATACCCGGCACCGAGATGCATTTCGACTGCGACACGCTGCTCCTTTCGTGCGGACTCATTCCCGAGAACGAGCTCACGAAGGCGGCGGGCGTGGAGATGGACCCCAAGACGCGCGGACCGAAGGTGGACGCGGCGATGGCCACGAGCGTGCCCGGCATCTTCGCCGGCGGCAACGTCGTGCGCGTGTACGACCTCGTCGACTGGGTGAGCCGTGATTCTGAAATTGCCGGAAGGAGTGCTGCGAAGTATGCAACTGATCTGCATTAATTGCCCGAAGGGCTGTGAAATGACCGTGGAGCGCGGCGCGGACGGTGCCGTGAAGGTGACGGGGCATACGTGTCCGCGCGGCGAGGCCTACGCCATCGCCGAGCTGACGAACCCCACCCGCATGGTGACGGGACTCGTCCGCGTGGCCGGCACGCGGCGTCCGCTGCCCGTCAAGACGCGTACCGCGATTCCGAAGGGCAAGATTGCCGAGGTCACGAACCTCCTCGCGAACACGACCGTGCTGCCGCCGAAGAAGATCGGCGACCTCGTGATCGAGAACGCCTGCGATACGGGCGTGGACGTGATCGCCACCGCGATGTGCGCCGTCTGACGCCGTGATCGCGGACTACGGATACACCGGCGGCCCCGTCGCGATTCCGGGCGCGGTTCCCGCGCGCGTGGTGGCCGCCTATGGCGACTACTACCGCGTGGTCTGCGACGAGGGCGAGTGCATCGCCCGCAAGAAGGCGGGCGCGTACCATAACCGTCCCGACGCCATCCCGCCCACGACGGGCGACTTCGTGGCGCTCAAGTGGAACCCGCACGGAGAAGGGCGCATCGTCGCCACGCTGCCGCGTACCTCCCAGTTCGACCGGCTCGATCCCTCGTCGAAGCGCCGCCAGGCGCAGACGATCGCCGTCAACTTCGACACGCTCTTCTTCCTGATGAGCCTCAACCAGAACTTCTCCGTGCGCCGCCTCGAACGGTTCCTCGCCGCCGGGGCCGTATCCGGCGCGCCCGTGGTGGCGGTGCTGACGAAGAGCGACCTCGTGGACGAGAAGGAACTCGCGGACTATCTCGCGCAGGCGCGGGCGCACGCGGGCGACGTGGAGGTGGTGGCGATTTCGTCGCTCACGGGCGCGGGACTCGACCAGCTCGCGCCGTACGTCCAGCCGCGCCGCACGCTTGCGTTCATCGGGTCGTCCGGCGTGGGGAAGTCGTCGCTCGTCAACGCCCTCGCGGGCGAGGAGCTGATGCCCACGCTGGAAATCCGCGAATGGGATTCGAAGGGACGCCACACCACGACCGAGCGCGAGCTCGTGCGTCTCTCGTCGGGCGCGCTCGTGATCGACACGCCCGGCATGCGCGAGCTGGGACTCTGGGATGCGGACGCCGGCGTATCTGACGCCTTTGCCGACGTGGAGGTGCTCTTTGCGCGCTGTCGTTTCTCGGACTGCCGCCACGATACGGAGCCGGGCTGCGCGGTGAAGGCCGCGCTTGCCGACGGCACGCTTGACGTTGCGCGCTGGGAGGCGTACCTGCGCCTCAAGGTCGAACTCGCGGGTGGCGAGATCGCTCGCGCCGCCTCCACCCATCGTTACCGCAAATAGTAAAGTTGCGCAAGTGTGCGTCTGGAATTAATTTCCCCTTGCGTTAAACGCGCAGATTTGGCATAATAACCGCGTTGAACCGCTCAGACGCGCATGGTAGTTTCTGCGAGTTTTGGCAGGTCGTGTGGCCTGCCTCGCGAATGGCGCGAAAGAGGGATTCAGCAATTGCCGTAAGAGTATGTCAGTAAAAATACTGGGAACGGGCAGCTACCTGCCCCCGAAGGTCGTCACTAACGACGACCTCGCAAGGACGCTTGACACGTCCGACGAGTGGATATACTCCCACACGGGCATCCACTCGCGCCACGTTGCTGAGGCGGACGACTGCACGTCCGCCATGGCCGCGAAGGCGGCGCGGAAGGCACTGGAGGCGGCGCAGGTGGCGCCGGCCGACATCGGGCTCATCATCGTCGCCACCTCCACGCCCGACTATGCCACTTTCCCGTCAACAGCCTGTCTCGTTCAGGCCGCGCTAGGCTGTGCCGAGACGGGGGCCTACGACCTGCAGGCCGCCTGCGCGGGCTTTGTCTATGCCCTAGAGCAGGCGCGCTGCTGGGTGAAGGTCAATGCAGGCAAGAAGGCGCTAGTGATAGGTGCCGAGACGCTTACGCGCATCGTGGACTGGCGCGACCGCGGCAGCTGCATCCTCTTCGGCGACGGCGCGGGCGCAGTCGTGGTAGGCGACGTGCCTGACGAGGAAGGCCCCGCCGCGCACTCCATCCTGTGGGCGGACGGCAACGGCGCGCGCTTCATCTACCGCGAGGGCGGCACGCGCCTACCGGCGCAGCCGGGCATGCTGCCAATCCCCTATCTCGTGCTTCAGGGCCACGACGTGTTCGCTTTCGCGGTGCGTTCGCTCGCGAAGGTCACTAACCAGCTCTGCGAAAAGCTCGGCACAACGCCGGCGGATCTGGACCGCGTCTTCGCGCACCAGGCGAACGGACGCATCATCGAGGCCGTCGCGCGCCGCATGAAGCTGCCAATAGAGAAGTTCTACCTAAACCTCGAAACGACTGGCAACACGTCAGCGGCCTCCATCCCCGTTGCGCTTGACGAGGCTGTCCGGAAGGGCGAGCTTGCGGACGGCGCGAAAATCGTCCTGTGCGGCTTTGGAGCTGGTCTCACCTACGCCGGCACGTACATGCAGTGGCCGTACTTGTGAAGTGTAAAGTTGAAAGTGTAAAGTGTAAAAACAATCGCGAAACTCTTAAGAGAGGAATGGCATAATGAAGAAGATAGTCATCACGGGAATCGGCATGGTTACGCCGGTCGGAAATGGCAAGGACGCGAGCTGGAGCGCCTTGAAGGCCGGTAGGTGCGGCATCGGGCGCATCACGAAGTTCGATCCCTCGCGCTGTACCTGTCAGGTCGCGGGCGAGCTGAAGGACTTCGACGCCTACCTTGCCGAGACTGGCTACGTCGACCGCAAGGCCGCACGCCACATGGACGCATTCTCCATCTACGGCGTCGCCGCAGCAGTCGAGGCGTGGAAGGACGCCGGCTTCACAGATGAAAACAAGCCTGACATGGACCGTGTTGGCACGATGATCGGCAACGGCATCGGTGGTATGCAGACGACCGGTGAGGCGTGGAAGACCCTCTTCGACCGCGGTCCTGATCGTCTTTCCCCGCTCGCAATCCCCGAACTGATCGCCAATGAGGCGGCGGGCAACATCTCCATGGCCCTTGGCGCGAAGGGGCCCGCACAGGTGGTCGTGACCGCATGCGCCTCTTCCACTGACGCGCTCGGCATTGCGCTCGATCTCATGCGCGCCGGACGTGCCGACGTGATGGTGGCGGGCGGCACCGAGGCGACGATTCTTGAGTTCGCCGTGGGCGGGTTCATGAAGATGAAGGCTCTCGCCACGCAGTTCAACGACCGTCCCGAAAAGGCCTCGCGTCCATTCAACGCCGACCGCTGCGGATTCGTGATGGGCGAAGGCGCCGCGATGCTCATCCTCGAAACCGAGGAGCACGCCCGTGCGCGCGGCGCGAAGATCTACTGCGAACTCTCCGGCTATGGAGCCACGGCAGACGCATACCACATCACCGCACCGGATCCCACTGGTGCCGGAGCAGTGAAGGCCATCCGCATCGCGCTCAAGGACGCGGGGGTTGAAGATCTCTCGACAGTCGACTACATCAACGCACACGGCACGTCCACGCACCTGAACGACGTCATGGAGACGAAGGCGTTCAAGGAGGTGTTCGGCGAGCAGGCGAAAAACATCAGCATTTCATCGACGAAGTCCATGACCGGACATCTCCTCGGCGCCACCGGCGCACTCGAGGCGGCGGTCTGCGCGCTTGCAATCAAGGACGGCTTCGTGCCGCCCACGATCAACTACGAGGTGCCGGATCCCGAATGCGACCTCGACTACACCCCGAACACGGGCAAGGCACGCGACATCCGCGTGGCCGTATCCACGTCGCTCGGTTTCGGCGGGCACAACGGCGTTCTGGTGTTCAAGAAGGTGGAGGGCTGAGCACCATGGAGTTCCCGAAATTCAAGAACGAGTTCCACATCCCCGGCATCGAGCTGCTGCCGCACCGTGATCCGTTCCTCTTCGTTGACGAGCTGATCTCGGCGGACGAGACGGGCGCGCTCGGGCGCTATACGTTCACGGACGCGGCGACGGCAATTCCCGGCAAGGCGGTCAACACTTTCTTCGAGGGACACTTTCCCGGCTATCCCGTCGTGCCCGGCGTGATTCTCGTGGAGACGATGGCGCAGACAGCCGGTGCGGGCATCGTGGCGCGTCGTTTCATGGGCGATGCGAGCGATAACGCGAGCTTCCTCCTCGCCAAGGTCGGCAGCGTGCGTTTCCGTCGCCAGGTGCGTCCGGGCGACACGCTCTATACCGTCGCCACGAACGTGAAGATTCGCACGGGGAACGGTTCCGGCCTCGGCGTGTTTGGACTGAAGGGCTACGTGGGCGACGAACTTGCGGCTGAGGCCGAAGTCACATGCGTCCTTGGCACGGTGGACGGAATCGGGATGAAGTGACATTCACCGTTTAGCGGCAAGCTGCGTCCATGACAATCACCAGAGAGCCATTGTATGAGGATGCCCCGACGGGGCACTTCGTCTCGCTGTTCAGGCACACCATGGCCTGGTTCGCAAGCATTGGACAGGCCGTGCGCCTTATGGTGGAGTCGTTTGCCTACCTGCCGGGTACGTTTCTGCGCGGTCGCAGGCGTGCCGAGCTGGTTAAGCAGCTCTACTCCACTGGCATCCGCACTCTGCCGGTGATTACGGTGGTGGGGTTGTTTGCGGGAATGATTCTCGGACTTCAGGTTGGTCTTGCGCTCCGGCGTTTCAACCAGGAGGTGTACCTTGGCGCGGCGGTGATGATATCGCTCATCCGCGAGATGGGCCCGTTCGTGACGGGCATCTGCCTCTCTGCGTGCGTGGGCAGCGCGATGGCGGCCGAGCTGGGCACGATGACGGTGAACGACGAGGTGGCCGCGCTTGAGATCATGTCGATCCCGCCG
>CAMKJU010000068.1 GCA_946413265.1 uncultured Lentisphaerota bacterium | reverse complement strand
AACAAACCCCACCTCGTTCCGCAGCGTAATATCGCAGCCCGCGCCGTAATATTACGATTCGGGCCGACCCTCTCAGCGCTCTCTGACTCTCCGCGCCTCTGCGTGAGATTACGGCGCGGGCGGCGGCAGCGGCGAAATCCGCGATAGCTGGCCGCTTCGCGGCGGTCGCGGCCGCGCTGAAGAGCCTCAACGGGGCCACAGTCGCGGCCACGATCTCGACGAAGGCGCACGCAGCCGCGCAGGCGGTCGGCGCAATCGCCGTAAAGGCCGCCACGGCGGCGCACGCGGCGTTCGTCGCGGTCGGTCGGGCGCTTACCCTGTCCAACGCGAAGGCCGCTCTGACGGCGGGCGTTGCCGCCACGGCGAACGTCGCGCTCGCTGCACATCACGAGCGGCGGCACGAGATAGCCGTCGCCGACGTTTTGCGGCCCACGCAGCGCTTGCCGGCCGCGAATTCATGCTCATGGGCGTCGATTGGTAGCAAGCAAAGGCAATAGTTGGAGTTCACCTATTCCAGGAAATTGGAAATAGGTGAACTTTTCCGTTTGACTAGATGTGCGAAAAACACCACCATATTGACATCTTTTTAAGGAAAGTTGTCTTTCATGCTCGTTGGACGACAAGATCAGATTGAGCAGCTTGCCTCCAGTGGAGGCCGACGGATTCTTTGACGCGATCATCAGATTCAAGGACTTGCTTGGTTCTAAATCGGACAAGACTTTGGGTGCAACTAAAACGGAAAATCAAGTTTAGTTGACCCCAAAGTGCCACGATTAGCTGACTTAGGGTTCAACTAAATTGGAAAAACGGGTTTAGTTGACCCCTAACTCGCGTGCATTTACTCAGTTGCGCTTCCCCATTGCTGTGGCACCCTAGATTTTGGTATAATGTATGCCACCTTTTGCTGAAGAAAGGAAACAAGGATTTTGATGGCAGTGAAGAAAGACAAAAAACGGCAGCGAGGCGTTTCTCAGGCGAAATGTGAAACGTCTGGGCGCATTGTCCTTGTCGGCACTTACAAGGGCGACCAGCTGACCGACTGGCGCGGATGGTACAACTATCCTATTTCGGATAGCGATTTTAGCCGTGTAGAACATGTAGAACGTGTAGATGGTAGGGCGCGATCACCGAGCGCGCCGCAATTGCCCGCAGACTATTCATGTATCAACGAGCTTTGGCTTTTCAAGGGCACGAAAGACGAGCGCCGCTACAAGGCGGAGTTCGTCGGCATCAAGACGCGCGAGGAGCTGATCCGCGACTATGGCTATCCAGCCAAGGGCAAAGCGCACGGCGAAAGGTATCTTCTCTTCAAGACGCAGTTCATGTACCGGCACAAGGCCGATACCCCGGAGGATGCGGAGCGAGTCATTGTACGTGCGGCAGATTTCGCGAAGCGCTCGCCGAAGGTTGCGAAGCAGATCAAGGCGTATCTCGAATCGCCCGACCGCAACGACCCAGACCTTGCGAAGCGCCTTCCCGAAATCATCACCAAGCTCCGTCCCGACCAGCTCCGCGTGTGCGAGGCAGCGGTGCAACTGGAGTTTACTTTATTTACGCCAATGATTACGCCGATGAAGGCAGCTGTTGGAGTGGATTCGCGCAATCTTTTTGAATCTGATTTTGGCGTTATAAGACAGTCTCCATTATCGATGATGTCTGTTGAAGAGGTAAAGGACAAGATTTTCCAAGGCGACTGTCTTAGCATTCTCCCTAAGTTCCCAGCTGCTTCTGTTGACATGATACTTTGTGATCTGCCTTATGGAACAACCCAGAACAAATGGGATTCCGTGATACCACTTGATTTGCTATGGGCCGAATACAAGCGAATCCTCA
Organism: uncultured Lentisphaerota bacterium; assembly: GCA_946413265.1. Lineage (GTDB taxonomy): Bacteria > Verrucomicrobiota > Kiritimatiellia > RFP12 > UBA1067 > RUG572. Next base: position 17,485 of record CAMKJU010000068.1, on the reverse strand, counting down.
AGCCAAACGGATCCGTAGTTTTGACTTCACAAGGTTTGTTTACGGCAAAACTCGTGCTGAGTAATCCTAGCTGGTTTAAGTATAAGATTGTGTGGGTCAAGTCCAAGCCTACCAATTTTCTGAATGCCAAGGTTCAGCCCTTGCGAAAGCACGAAGACGTATGTGTATTCTATGGGCGTCATTGTACATATAATCCTGTTATGGGCGAAGGCGTTCCATACGACAAGGGGGTACGGAAAAACCAGCTGTCTGGGTCGTATGGAGACTTTCGCCCTGTCCATGTCCAAAGTACTGGAAAACGATATCCAACGGACGTTGTGTATTTTAAGACGGCGGAAAGCGAAGGTGAAGTCTGGCATCCGACGCAAAAGCCAGTGGAACTCGGCCGTTATCTTGTCAAGACGTTTTCTAATCCAGGGGATCTTGTTCTTGACAATGCATTTGGGAGCGGAAGCTTCCTATTAGCAGCGGCACTGGAGCATCGGCATTTTGTGGGAATCGAGAAAAATGAAAGTGTCGCGCTCTTCAAGGAGAAATCAATTGACTACCTTGATATTGCGATGTCACGGCTTAAAGGTATTTTAAAAAGCAGGGAGGTCTCATGAAAAACGGAAAGACGCCGGTGTTCAATGAGCGAGCATGGGGAATCCAAATCATATCGGAAATCAATCGGCTTGTTTCCGAGAAGTCCGTCAACTATTGCGTTAAGTGCGCGGGCGGTGAGTTTGGTACGGCTCAAGAGGGGGCATCTACGCTTTTCCCCGATGTGCTGCTGTTCGGTGATGCAAGTGAACGTTTGATCATACAAGGATGGGAACTCAAGACTCCAGAGACTGATATTGCTAATGTGAAGCTCCTGGCAAACGCACAGGAGAAGGCACGGAGGATGAATACCAGGTCATTTGTCGTATGGAATGGCAGGGTTGCTGTTCTCTATGTTCTTGATCCAGGTGGAGAATGGCGAGAGAGTTGCAGGTGGACAGATCCAGAGATCACGTCAAGAGAGGCGCTCGGCAGAATGCCGGAGGTCTGGAAGGCTACTTTACGGTCAATTATCCTGAAGATAGAAGAATTGGTGTCGAAAGGCCCAATTCTCTCAGCTGCGGGAACGACGGATCAGATTGACAGCCTTGTAACAGCTGTATTGAATGCGACCCAGAATCCAATAGAAGAGTCTCTGCACAAGCAATACGTGAGTAGCGTCAAGTTCAGGGCGTCCCTTGATGCATGGTGGATGTCGGTTAAGGGTGAACACCCAGACATAAAGGCATCGAGCGAAAAAGCGGCGGTGTCGGTCAAGGCAACAGAGACCGCATATCACTGGGCGCTTAGGATATTGTTCGTCCACTACATGAAAACTTTTGAGCACGACGCCTGGAAGGTCGACAACTACGATGATGCAACTAGCCCATCAGAATTCGACAAATTCTGTGATGAACTTTCCGCGAAGCATGATTTTGCCCTTATGTTACGTGTGCGAACTGACTTGCAGACTGTGCCAGATGCCGCATGGAGGGAGTTTACCGCATTTAATAAGTTACTTTCTTCCGTTCACATCGCATCGCTTTCACAGCCCGAACTGCACAACATCGTACAACAGCTCCAGAGTCGGCATAGGATGAAGGCGCTGGGCCAGTTTCCGACACCTAAGCGACTTGCCGACCTGCTCGCGCGAATCGTTCTTAACGATGCCGAGAAAGATATCGTACTTGATCCATGTTGCGGCACGGGAACACTTTCAAGAGCTGTTATGGACGAACGCCGCCGCCTTGGCGTTTCAGAAGAACTATGCTATCGTACTACGTGGGCAAGCGACAGGTTTAGTGCGCCTTTGCAGTTTGCCACTCTTGCCCTTTCATCGGGAAACAACCTGGACGAGGTTATTCGGCTGTTCTGTAAAGACGCCCTTTCGCTAACGGTTGGAGAGGAGATTTCGTTCACCAATCCGCGTACCGGAGCACTTGTTAAGGAGAAACTTCCACGGTTTTCGGCGATTGTGGTCAATCCGCCGTTTATCAGATTTGAAAATTGGCAAGATAACTATGCCGGTGATACAGACACAGTAAGGTCTGCACTAGCGCTTGCAAAAGATACAAAAGCTGATTTCCTTGTGCCAATCGTCCTACACTTGGCCAACCTTCTCCTTCCCAATGGAATGTTAGGAGTCGTGCTGCCGAATGCTTGGCTTGGCACTGGCTGGTCTCGCACATTTCGACAGGAACTCGCCCGTCACTTCGACTTTGAGTATGTCATTGGAAGCATGAATGGCCGTTGGTTTGAGAATGCCAAAATCGTCACAAACCTTGTCGTACTACGCAAACGGGAAGGGGGCGATCATTCAAAGCTGGACTGTGTTGACGGTTCGGTGACGTTCGCTTTGACCGAGAAGCCAATTGCCCAATGGACGGATGACTATCTTGGAGGAGTTGTCTCTGGGATTGTTGCGAATCATGCTGCATCCAACGGATTTTCGATGAAGCGGCAGTCATCAGACATAATCCATGCGGTTGACGAATTGGGGTTAGCGTGGACGGCGTGTTTCGCCCCGCTTGATTGGCTTGCCGAAATCCGCACCAAGCTTGTGCCCGTCACAAATTTCTTCGCGGTTGCGCGTGGGGAAAGAAGAGGCTGGGACAAGATGTTCTATCCAGGGATTGAAGATGCAGCAACAATCGAAAAACGATTCTTGGCCCCCGTCATCAAGACCGCATCAGATGTCACGTCTCTGGTCGCCCAGGCAGACAGCGTCGCATTCTGCTGCGGAGAATCTATTGAAGATCTGCGTACGGAAAATTGCGTCGGCGCACTTGCTTGGATTGAACGTTTTGGACGAGAGGTAAACGGTACGGGGCGGCCGCTTCCCGATGTACTGGCTCGCGCTGGACAGCAGTGGTATGAAATGAGTGCATCCACCCAGGCAGACATGGCTGTCTCGATGAATCCGGGAGAGCGGCTTTTCTTCATGCGGATGCGAGAACCTACATTCGTGAATCAAAGACTTATCAGGTTTACGAAAAGAAATAAAACGATAGACCTAGAACTTTGCCATGCATTGCTCTGTTCGATGGTCAGTTGTTTCTTTCTTGAAGCCTTGGGGTTCGGTCGCGGCGAGGGTGTGCTTGATCTGAGCGCGACGAAACTCCGGGACAGTCTCCTGATGCTCAATCCGCAACAACTCTCGAAAAGCCATGTGAGTGCAATCAAGAAAGCTTTTGCGAAACTGGCGTCAAGGCCTGTCAAAAACTTTGAAGAAGAGTGTCGTAACAAAGACCGATTGGCCTTTGAACGAGTCGTTTTGAAGGCTTATGGTTGCGAATCGCTTTACGAGCCGATTTTGACCGCCGTGAAGACTTTGCACAGCCTTCGATTGGCTCCAGTTCGTTAAACAAAGATTTTTAGGATACGCAATGCAGATAAAAAATACTGTGGTAGGAATCTCGGTCGAAACCCCCGCCGACGCCGCTGCGATGATTCGCGCGGCGTTGCCAAAGGAACAGAAGGAAGAGCGTGTTTTCGTGTTGCCGCTCGATGCGTACGGGAAGGTTCTTGCCAAGCCGATTCTCGTTTCAGTTGGGCATCAAGATGGTACGGCGGTAATCGACGCGGGCGCGATTTTCCACGAGGCGTTTAAAGTTGGCGCTGAGGAAATCATCGTCGCCCACAATCATCCATCGGGCAACCCGACGCCAAGCAAGTCCGACTACGATACGACGGCCAAGCTCAATGAGGGTGCTAGTCTCGTTGGGTTGGAATTGATTGATCACTTGATCATCGGCGTTCCTGGATCCGCCAACGGCCTTGGGTTTGTGTCGATGGCAGAATTGAAGGCTAAGTGACGATATTCGAGGGAAACGATATTGGAGAGGCAATATGTCTATGCGAAAAATATCATTTCAATGCAAGGCCGTTTGCCTTGTGGTAGCGACCGTATCGGCGCAGGTTTTTGCGGGGGTGAATCTCATTCGGAACGGTACGTTTGAAGGTTCGGCGACGCAGCACAAGTGGGGCGGGTACTGGGACAGCAAGGGGTTCGCCTGTCCGGGCTGGAAGTTCGAAGGGCTTTCCGGCATCGCCAAGTCCGATGGCGTGTGGGTGGCGGAGAAATATTCCGTGGGCAGGTACGCCATGTTCCTGCAACCATGGAAAGATGCGGCCGTCTCGCAGGTCATTCCCGTTTTGTCGCCGGGCGGCTATCGGCTGAGCTTCAACTACGTGGCGCGTCCGAACCATCCCGGCAACACGCAGATCTGGCTGGGAACGAAGAAGCTGGGCGAGGTGGAGTCAGATGCGACAATGCGTCTCTTCTCCACGGACTTCTCGCTTTCCGAGAAGCAGGAAAACGCGCTGTTCAAATTCTTCAGTCCCGCCCGCGACGCCGAGAAGGACATCGCAATCGAAAACGTCGTCCTTCAACGTCTTGACGCTTCGATCGGTGACGCGAAGTATCCCGATCTCCTAACGGCGATGATCCATGCCGCAGACGGCGATACGATCGTCTATTCGCCCGCGGGCGGCGATGCGGAGCTGAAGGACGGCGCGGCGCTGGCGCGGCGCGCGACGGGACGCGTCCGTTCGCTCAAGGAAGAGGACGGCAAGCTGATCCTCGTCGTCGGGGCGGCGGCGCAGGGGAAAAGCGCTTCTGCCGACGTTGGACTCCTCCCTGCGGAAATTGGCCTCGGCTGGGAGAACGGCTGGGTCAAGGAGTGGGTCCGCGACGTGCCGGGGCTCACGGTCACCGATGTCCGCACGCCCGCGGGCGACGGCTTTGAGCGCGTGGTGCGTCGCTGGGTGTGGCATGGCGCGAAGCCGCTCGAGAAGGTCACGCTTTCCGTCCGCTACCGGATGAAGGGCGATCCCAAGGCCCTCAAGCCGTTCCTGCCCGGCGTCCTCCTGTACGGCAATCCGTCCAACCGCGGGATCAAGGACGGACGCGTTCCCGTGTACTTCGGCGGGAAGGGCGAGTTCGGTATCTTCGAGGAGCATCGGCTGCCGATGCCGTTCTCGCTGCTGGAAAACGCCACGACCGGCGATTTCGCGGCGCTGCACGTCTGGCCGTCGCCGGTCAAGGGCGCGGTGCATTCCGACCAGTGGTGGAGCGTCGGCGTGGAGGCGGGGGAGGACGGCGCGGACATCGTGATGATGTCGGGTCCGGTCGGCTTCAACGGACGCCGCTCGACGGTGAAGGGCATTCCGTTCGACGGCGGCTGGACGAAATACGACGAGGCGTACATCACCCTCCAGCCGGAGAAGCCAATCGAGAAGCTGTTCTGGATCCAGACCGGTACGGCCACGAAGGATTCGTTCGGATTCCAACAGGCGATGCGCAAGTCGCTCGACATCTTTCAGCCCGAGCGCGCGCTGGTGCGCGAGGCGCCGCTCAAGCGGATCATGGCGGCGAAGCGCAACTACTCGCTGACGCGCTGGAGGGAGGACCCGACGAACGGGATGTGCGGCTTCACCACGTTCTGCAAGCCGCGTCCGAACATGGTGTACCGTCAACCGGTCGACTTCTACCACAACTCCTTCGGACTGGGCTGGGTGGACCAGTCGGAGGCGTGCAGCTTCGGCCTGGCGGTGCTGGGGGTGACGCCGGACGACCGCGTGAAGGCGCAGCGTTCCCTTGACGCCATTGCCGATGCGTTTACGGATACGATCATGCCCGACGGACGTTTCTCCGTGCGGTATGTCTTTGGAGGGCAAATGCCCAAGAAGGGACACGGGGTCGGTTCGATCGTTAATTGTGCCATGACGCTCGACACCGTGATGCAGGCGGTGATCTTCGCCGACGCGCATCCGGAGTCCGGACTCGACAGCGCGAAGTGGAAGACCTTCGTGAAGAAATCGCTCACGGCGCTGGCGGAACACGTGACGGGCAAGAACTGGCGCGGGCCGCGCAACGCGGGCGACGGCTATCTCGTGCCGCCGCTCGTGATGGGCAGCGAGGTGTTCGGCGATCCGCGGATGCTGGCGGCGGCGGAACGGATCGCCGACGCGCTCGCCAAGCGGTTTATCTCCTACGATTCCGTTTACTGGGGCGCGACGCTGGACGCCCGCTGCGAGGACGGCGAAAGCTGCCAGTCGGCGTTCATGGGCTTCGAGGCGCTGTTCCGAAGTGCGGTCAAGCGCGGCGACAGGAATGCGGCGGCCAAGTGGGAACGGTGCGTTCGCCACGCGCTTGACATGTCGCTCACCTACATGGTGTCCTGGGACATCCCGACGCCGGAGGGCAGCGACCTCTTCAACCACGCCTTCCGGGCGACCGGCTGGATGATGGTGTCGCCGCAGAACCAGTGCATGGACTGTCTGGGCGCGATCGAGGCGCCGGCGACATGGCGCATGGGCGTTTACTGGAAGGACCGGCGTCTGCAGGACCTCGCGAAGCTCCGGTTCGCGAGCGGCTGCCAGCTGCTCGACGAGGAGGGCGCGTCGGGCGAGAACATCCAGCTGACGAATTTCGGCAACCTCCTCGACGACCACCGGCATCCCTCGCGCGACAGCGACGCAACGAAGTTCCGCGGCGTGTACCGCGACAGTTGGGAGATGCTCTGGATGACGGCCATCCACATGAAGGCCGGCTGCGAATTCATGCTCATGGGCGTCGATTGGTAGCATTGACATGTGTGTCAAAATTACTTCGCTATAACGAAAAGAAAGGCATTTCTTGGCGTCACTTTTCGGTATGGCGTATGATGCAATAGCGCCATGCTGAAAGGATTGTGATGATTGAAATGTCGTTTCATGTCAGAAAATTCGAGCCTTTTGTCGATAATCCGGATAAGATTTGACTTAACCAGGACGATTGCCTCTCGCTCCGCGCCAGTACGACGGGGCAGAGCCGGTCGCGTGGGAGAAGCGTTTGGTGAAGTAGAGCGGATCGTTGAAGCCGCACGTGAGCGCGACCTCCTTGACGGACATCTCCGTGGTGAGCAGAAGCCTTCGCGCCATCTCAATGCGGCAGCCCTCCACGTATGCCTGTGGCGGCGTACCGAACGCATCGCGGAATCGGTGCGCAAAGCGGGATGTCGAAAGATGGAAGGCTGTGGCAAGCGTTGACACGGTCAGGTTTTCGGCAAGATGCTCAAGAATGTAAGTGCGTACATCTTCACCGAAGTCGAGGTCATCTCCGGTTGTACGTATTTTTGCCAGCCTCAGCAGGATGTTCTCAAGGAGGTTCATCGCAAGCGCCTCGTCATAGCCGTAACCCGTTGATGAGTTGAGGATGACCTCCCTGAAGAGCGCGATGATGCGCCGTCGCTCGGAAGTTGGGGCGGACTGTATCGAGAATGTCTTCCAGTCAAGGTACGGAAACCAGTTCGCCGGGGCGTGAAAGTGTGCCCAGAGAAAATGCCAGGAACCGATGTCTGGTGCGGTGCGGTAGTCGTGTCTCATGTGAGGCCTGAAGAGGTAAAAGGAGAATGGCTCAAGTTCTGTCCCGTTCGCAATACCCGCGCCTGAGACGGTCAGGATGATCAGATGGTTGTCAAGACCGCTGTCCCGGACGATGCGGTAGTCTGTCCCCATCCTGTATTCGCTCGCCCATACGGAACGATAGGGGTGGGTCTTCACGTATTCAGGGTCGAAAATGACTTCGCGGGTGAATTTCATCTTGTTCTTCATGGCGCATAGTGTAGCAGAATATTCCATGCACTTCAAGCGTGTTTCCATGTGCCTATTTGAAAGATTCGGTCCCGATTCTGCTATAATAACCGTGCTTTACGGTTCTATTGGTGGAGAAGCAAATGATGAAGAGACAAATTGAGTCAAGCATGTACCCGAAGGCATTCTGGGCCGCTTGTGCCGTATTGGCTGTGGCGGTCCCCGCTTTTGCAGGTGATCCGGATCTCCCGGAAGGATACGCTCCGCTTGAATGGATTGAATCCACGGGCGGGCAGTACATCGACACGGGCGTGAATGCTGGCGCGAATACGACTATAGACATGTCGTTCGGGCATTGCGTTTATAATGAAAGCACGCTATTCGGCAAGGATGTGTGGGATTCGCGCGGCTGGCTGTTCATCATGCAGAGCGACCACTTCCGCTTCTTCGGCGCAACAGGCTCCAATGCAGCGTTATGGAATCTCATCGGCAAAGACCTCACCGAGCAGCGCGACTACCGTTTCACGCTTGGAACGGACAACACGGCGCGGATGTTCGACGCAAACGGCACGGAGCTGTGTGCGCTCGCGACCGATCGTTCTACCGACTCGAACCACTCGCTGTGGCTTTTCAAGTGCAACGATCCACATGGAAAATCCGGCGGGAAGTTTCGTTTCTACTCGGCGAAGATCGGCACGGACGAGGGCGAGACATTGCGCGACTTCGTGCCCGCCCGCCGCATGGGCGATCGTGCCGTCGGACTCTACGACCGCGTGACGAAGAGCTTCTTCGCAAACGCCGGCACGGGCGCTTTTCTTGCGTCGGACGATCGATACGTCTTTCTTGACTGGATCGAATCCACGGGCACGCAGTACATCAACACGGGCGTGGACACCGGCGCAAACACGACGATCGACATGTCGTTCGGCCACTGCGTCTATATATACGGAGGAACGCTTTTCGGCAAGGACGTATGGGGTCCGCAAGGCTGGCTGTTCATAATGCAGGAAGACTATTTCCGCTTCTTCGGTGCACAAGCTTCCTGGAATCTCATCGGCAAAGATACCACCGGGCAACGCGACTACCGCTTCACGCTCGGTGCGGACAACACGGCGCGGATGTTCGACGCAAACGACACGGAGCTGTGCGCGCTCGCGACCGACCGATCCACCGCCTCGCACCATCCGTTGTGGCTCTTCAAAAACGCCAGCAAATATGGATTTTTCGGAAAGTTTCGCCTTTACTCGGTAAAGATCGGCACGGACGCGGGCGAGACGCTGCGCGACTTCGTACCCGCTCGCCGCGCAAGCGACAGCGCCATAGGCTTATACGACCGCGTGACGAAGAACTTCTTCGCAAACGCCGGAACGGGGGTGTTTATCGCACCAACGTCAGGCGATCCCGTCACTGCGGTCTGGACAGGCGCCGGCGACGGCACGAACATCCTGCAAGAAGCCAACTGGCGGTGCTACGACGCCGACGGGCAGACGATGGAGGACGCGCTGCCCGGTCCGAATACCGTGGTGCGTATGACGGACGTCGCCATGGCGTCGGTCTCGGCGGGAACCGTCTGGCCCTACGGCAAGGTGGTGATAGGCGCCCAAGACCATCCTCTCACCGAATGGGGGCGGATCGGCTATGGGGTAAATAGATATCCCAATGCCGACATGCCGAACTACAATTTCGTCAACCTTCCTCTTGCGGACTACGAATGGAAAGGCGCTCAAAGCGGCATCGACGCGCAGCTGGACGACTACAACACGGCCTGGATGGACAGCAACCTCAAGCAGTCGCAACTTCGCTTTGACGGCTGGGTTTACGTTGACGAGACAAAGGCCGGAACATGGGCTATTCTCCAGTGCTTCGACGACTACTTCTACTTCACGCTCGACGGGCAGATGCTGGCGCAGAGCCTGACGTTCCGCTACGCCACGGAATTCACCGCGCAGGTGTCTTCCGGCTGGCACCGTTTTTCCATCATTTGCGGTGACTGCTGGGGCGGTTACGGCTCTCTGCGCTGGGCGGGCAAGACCTGGTCAGGCCCAGGCCTCGGTCATGGGCCGATGACAATCACCGCCGGCGAAAGCACTTTCAAGTTTTCCGAATTGCCCGGCGGTTCCGGGGAGAACAAAATCACGCTCGCCTACGACTGCGACTGGCGCGGGCTTGGCATCATCGATCTTGGCAACGCGCAGAAGATCGAACTTGCGGGGCATAGACTTTATGTCGCGGGTTTCACGGGCGACGGACGCCTTGGCCCTGAAATCACCGATTCTGTCGGTGGCGGCGAACTTCACATTGACAACGCTTCCGATTGGGCGAACTCGACAGTCCGCATCTCGGGCGGACTGAAACTCTTCAAGGAAGGCGGCGGAACATTCACGTCTTCTTTCCACGACCAGACGTACAGCGGCGGTACGGAAGTCGTGGCGGGTACGTTCAAATGCGGCGGACTGGAGAGTTTCGGAAGCAGGGAAAGCACGGTGACGGTGCGGGCCGGCGCCACGCTCGACCTCGACGGCTGGGGCAACGCCGGCGGGCGCAAGTACGTTCTTGACGGCGGAACGATCAGGTCGGACGTCGAGCGCGCCTATCGCGGCACCACATGGCTCGACGACGTGACGCTGACGGCCGATTCGTTCATGGCCGGACGGGATTTCGGCTTCCTCAAATTAATGGGAACATTGGCGCAAAACACGTATCTCGATCTGGGCGGCAACATGCTGACAATCAACTCTACCGCAGTCGGCAAGGAGTTTTTCTTCTGCAACCTGGTCGCAACCGGCGGAGGGCGCATTGTCATCGACGGCATCGGCAATCTTGGATACTATAACACTAGACTCTCCACCGACGTCGTTTTGGAACAGCGTGTCAGGATGGCGTGCTATTCTCATGCCAAACCTGAATGGTACGATGTGCTTGGCGGCTATGATGCGTCGGGGTACGCGTTGGACGATCCGTGCGAGACCAACATGTGCGCCCAGATAGCCGGACGATTCAAGCCGGGAGCCAACTTTCACGTCTGCAAATTGCTGGACGGCGCAACGCTCGATCTGTCCGCGTTCAGCGAACCTTGGCCGTGTACGGGCCTGACGGAAGGCGTGACGTGCGGGTTTGCCGAGAATGCCGTCATCAAGGTGGACGTTGGAGAGCGCAAGTTGAAGAACGGGGAGTGCATCCTACGCTGGGCGGATGGAGTGCGTCCGTCCGGCACGCGATTCGAGTTTGTTTCGTCTGCCAAAGGCGGAAAACTCGCGTGCGCACTTGACGGTCTGTATTATTACGGCGGCCTCATTGTCATCGTGCGATAGGAACCAGATTACTTGAACGGAGAATGAAAATGAAGAAGATGTTGCTGTTGGCTGGCGCCGCCGCAATGGCGTTCTGCGGGTTCGCCTCGGGAAAACTGCCGGATGGATATGCGCCTCTTGAATGGATCGAATCCACGGGCGGGCAGTATATCGACACGGGCGTGGACGCCGGCGCGAATACGACTATAGACATGTCGTTCGGGCGTTGCGTCTATGAAAACGGAAGCACGCTATTCGGCAAGGACGTGTGGGATCCGCACGGCTGGCTGTTCATCATGCAGAACGGCCATTTCCGCTTCTTCGGCGCGAAGGGGAAGGAGCCGGGCACGGCGTGGAACCTGGTCGCGAAGGACGATACGGAAGAGCGCGACTACCGTTTCACGCTCGGTACGGACGGCAAGGCGCGGATGTTCGACGCAAACGGCACGGAGCTGTGCGCGCTCGCGACCGACCGCTCCGCCGCCTCGCACCACTCGCTGTGGCTTTTCAAGAACGCCAGCAAGCATGGAAAGTCAGGGCAATTCCGACTCTACTCGGCGAAGATCGGCACGGACGCGGGCGAGACGCTGCGCGACTTCGTGCCCGCGCGCCGCATGAACGACAAGGCCGTGGGCTTCTACGACCGCGTGACGAAGAGCTTCTTCGCAAACGCCGGCACGGGCGCGTTTCTTGCGCCGGGCGATCCGCCTCCGCGAGGCAGGCGCTGGACGCTCGCCCGGGCGCGCGAGTGGGGACGGGCGAATCCGTGGTACTGCGGCTTCAACCATGTTCCGGCGAACGCGATAAACGACGTGGAAATCTGGGCGAAGGAAACGTTTTCGCCGGACTTGATCCGCAGCGAGTTCAAGCTGGCGACGGGGCTTGGCTTCAATTGCGTGCGCATCTTCTTGCAGTACAAAGTCTATGAAGCGGATCCCGTCTGGTTCCGGGAGGCGTTCGAACGGTATGTCAAACTCGCCGACGAGGCGAAACTCAAGGTTATGCCTGTTCTTTTCGACGACTGTTCGTTCTGGCCCGCGACCGATCCGCAGCTTGGCAAGCAGACCGATCCTTTACCCGGCTGGGGCATGTGGGGCTGGGTGCCGTCCCCGGGGCATACGATGGTGGTCGACTATCGCACGCACGGAGCATTGGAGAAATACGTCAAGGACATCATATCCCGGTACAAGGACGATCCGCGCATTTTCATCTGGGATCTCTACAACGAGCCTACTAACAGCATGAGACTCCCCAGGCTTAGAAAATACTCGATCGACCTCATGCACAAATGCTTCCGGTGGGCGCGGGAAACAGCCCCGTCGCAGCCTCTCACCGTCGCATGCTTTCGCCCTGTCGACCCGGTGTTCGACAAGATCGCGATGGCTGAAAGCGACATCATCACGTTCCATTTCTACGGAAACGCCGCCGGGACTCGCAAGAAGATCGCGGAAATGTCCGTTGCGGGGCGACCGATAATCTGCACGGAATGGCTCTTCCGTCCGTCCGGTTGCGACGTGCCGAACATTCTTTGCATCTACAAGGAGACGGGAATCGGCTGCATGTTGTGGGGGCTTGTCAACGGCAAGGCGCAGACGCACCTGCCCAACGGAGAGTTTACCCCGAATTTCAAAGGCCCGTGGAAACACGACCTCTTCCACTCCGACCACCGCCCGTACAGCATGAAGGACCTCGAACTCATCCGTGCCGCCACCCGTGCCGCAACAAAATGACAGAAAGAGCGTCCCATTAGGGCATTGCCCGAACGGTGAAAATAGTGTAGAATATCGGCACGCAAAAAAAGGAGCAGACATGCTGAACGACTTCGGTTACATCGACAAGGCGATCGCGAACATCCGCGAAGTCGCCGAGAAGCAGGAGGCTAACATCAAGGCCGCCGCGAAGCTGATGGCGGATGCCATCGCCGACGACAAGCTCATTAACGTCTATGCGGGCGGCGGACACACCACGCTCGCGATGGGCGAGATGTTCTTCCGCGCTGGCGGGCTCGCGAACATTAACCCGCTCATGGAGACGGCGCTCTCCGTGTTCAACCAGGCGCTCAAGTACCTGGAGCTGGAACGCACCGTAAACTTCGGCGCGTCCATCGTCAAGTACTACGGCATTAAGGAAGGGGACGTCGTGATCTTCTTCCACAACATCGGCATCAACCCCGCCACGATCGACGCGGCGGAGGAGTGCAAGAAGCGCGGTGCGAAGATCATCGCCGTCGCCTCCTCGTATTGGCAGAACGAAATGCCGAAGGACCACTTCATACGCCACCCGAACGGCAAGAACCTCTTCGACTATGCTGACGTGTGCATCGACGACTACAACCCCGTGGGCGACGCCGTCGTCAATGTGCCCGGCATGACCACGCCCATCGGTCCCGTCTCGAACGTGGTGGACTTCACCATCGCGCACCTCCTCGAGATCGAAACGTGCCACCAGTGCGTGGAGCGCGGCATCGTGCCGCCGGTGTGGAACTCGGCGAACGCGCCCGGCGGCGACGAGAAGAACGCAGCCTACCTCGCGAAGTACAAGCCGCTCGTGAAGTGTCTGTAGTTCCCGCCGCGCCGCCATATTTTGAATCTTGCAACCTCTTTGGCGTGCATGGCGCGCCGGATTGTGGTATACTATGCGCCGACAGACGCAACTGCCCGGTTGTGTAATGGTCAGCACAGCGGCTTTTGATGCCGCTTGAGGAGGTTCGAATCCTCCCCGGGCAACCAACGCCTGCCAGAACGAAAAAAGGAAGATACGGCGATGAGCAGCCTGAACGACAATGATTTCATGGTGTTCTCCGGGACGGCGAACCTGCCGCTCGCGGAGAAGGTGGCGGCCTATCTCGGCAAGCCCCTCAACAAGATAGACATCAAGCACTTCCCGGACGGCGAGACGTTCTGCCAGGTGCAGGAGGGCGTGCGCGGACGCGACGTGTTCGTGATCCAGAGCGGCAGCCCCGCGCCGAACGAGGCGTACATGGAGCTGTTCATCATCATGGACGCGCTCAAGCGCGGCAGCGCCGCGCGCATCACGGCCGTCATTCCCTACTACGGCTACGCGCGCCAGGACCGCAAGGACCAGCCCCGCGTGCCAATCACCGCGCGGCTCGTCGCGAACCTCATCACGGCGGCGGGCGCGGACCGCGTGCTCACGCTCGACCTGCACGCGAACCAGATCCAGGGCTTCTTCAACATCCCGCTCGACCAGCTGCACGCGGAGCCGGTAATCCTCAAGTACATCCGAGACATGCACCTTCCGAAGCCGATCGTGGTGGCCCCCGATACGGGCGGCGCCAAGACAGCCTACGGCTACAGCCGCAAGCTCGGCACGGGGCTCGCCATTGTCGCCAAGCAGCGCACTGGCGGCGACACCGTGGACGCGTTCAGCGTGGTGGGCGACGTGAGCGACTGCGACGTGGTCATGATCGACGACATGACCGCCACGGGCGGCACGCTCAGCGCGGCCGCGAAGATGTGCCGCGAGAACGGCGCGAAGAGCGTGCACGCGTTTGTGAGCCACTTCCCGCTCACGGCAAAGGGCGTGGAGCGCCTCATGGGAGAGGCCCAGCTCGACGAGCTTGTGGTGACGGACACGATTCCGCTCCGCGAGGGATTCGACCCGTCTAAGCTGCCGTTCAAGCTCACCGTGCTCAGCGTTGCCCCGCTGATCGGCGAGGCCATCAAGCGCATCCACGGCAACGAGAGCGTCAACGACCTCTTCAACCACGAGTGACTTGCGCGCCAGCGCGTCCGGTGGTATACTATTCAACCAATTTCCCAATGAAAGGAAACAAAAGAACCATGAAGAAAGTCAGCTACAAGGAGCTCGGCCTCGTCAACACGAAGAAGATGTTCGCGAAGGCCGTCAAGGGCGGTTACGCCATCCCGGCGTTTAACTTCAATACGATGGAGCAGATGCAGGCAATCGTGCAGGCTGCAGTCGAGACGAAGTCCCCGGTGATCATGCAGGTCTCGAAGGGCGCGCGCAAGTACGCGAACCCCACGATCCTCCGCTACATGGCGCAGGGCGCTGTCGAGTACGCCAAGGAACTCGGCTGCAAGAACCCGCAGATCGTACTCCACCTCGACCACGGCGATTCGTTCGAGACGTGCAAGAGCTGCATCGACATGGGCTTCTCGAGCGTCATGATCGACGGTTCGTCCCTCCCGTTCAAGGAGAACATCAAGCTGACGAAGAAGGTCGTCGCGTACGCGCACAAGTACGACGTGACGGTCGAGGCCGAGCTGGGCGTGCTCGCCGGCGTCGAGGACGAAGTCGCCGCCGAGGAGAGCCACTACACGAAGCCCGAGGAAGTGATCGAGTTCGCCACGAAGACCGGCTGCGACTCGCTCGCCATCTCGATCGGCACGTCGCACGGCGCCTACAAGTTCAAGCCCGAGCAGTGCACGCGCGACCCCAAGACGGGGCTCCTCATCCCGCCGCCGCTCGCGTTCGACGTGCTGAAGGCCATCGAGAAGAAGCTCCCCGGCTTCCCGATCGTCCTCCACGGTTCGTCCAGCGTCCCGCAGGAATACGTGAAGATCATCAACGAGAACGGCGGCAAGCTGCCTGACGCGGTGGGTATCCCCGAGGCGCAGCTCCGCAAGGCGGCGAAGAGCGCGGTGTGCAAGATCAACATCGACTCCGACTCCCGTCTCGCGATGACCGCGGCCGTGCGCCAGTACTTCGCGCAGAACCCCGGCCACTTCGACCCGCGCCAGTACCTCGGTCCGGCGCGCGAGGAGATGAAGAAGCTCTACATCCACAAGATCGTGAAGGTTCTCGGCTCGAACAACAAGCTCTGAGCTTAGTCATCACTCAAAAATAACTTGAACACTCAATCGAGCATTGTTCACAAATCTTCATTGCCAACATTGTTCACAAATCACAAATATCAATTGTAGAGTGGAGGAGTCACCTCCTATTTGTATTGGTGGCAATGGTAACATTTGTGAACAATTGAGATTTGTGAACAATCGCAATTGTGCCTGTAAGTGTGCAAGTTATTGTTGAGCAATAGGCGAATCATTCGCGGCGGCAAGTTCCATGCACCCCAAGTGGGTTGGTGGCAGCCGCCGCGAGTGTTTTGAAATCACAGTTGAAATCGCGGATATTGCCACAAGGCACGTCTATGAACCCGCACGTCTGGAGATATCCAACGTGTGAGAGAAAAGCGAAGCCGCGACCGCCGAGGCATCCGCAGGGACGCGGACCGCAAACAGCCTCTCCGCCACATGCCGTCCAATAGGCAGGTGCGGAGGGGCAACATGTTTCTTTGATGGCGAGCGGTCCCGTCTTCGCTTTCGCGAAGGCCCAGTTCAGCACTTGGCGAGTCTGCTCGTCCGAGAGGGCGTAGTCGGCGATGCCCTTGCCGCGTCCGACTGGCACGAGGAAAAATAAGTCCAACTTGGAAGCCCCAAGTTCCACGGCGCGGTCGTAGAGCGCGTCAAGTTTGTCCGCATTGAGCGTGGAGACGGTTACGTTCACCTGGAACGGCATCTTGATCGCGTGTGCAATGCGCATCGCGCGCGTCACGCTTTCGTAGGCACCGGTCACGCCGCGAAACGCATCGTGCGAGGCGGCGTCGGGTCCGTCGAGCGAAAACGAACACGCCATCACGCCTGACTCCTTGAGCGCGGTGAGGCGTTCTTCGGTGACGAGCATCCCGCACGGGGCCATCACGCTGCGCAGATGGCGGGTCGTGGCGTAGGAGACGAGGTCAAAGATGTCGGGGCGCAACATCGGCTCGCCGCCCGTCCAGATGATCATCGTCCGTTCAAGGGAGTCGAGTACGCGGCGGCACTCGTCCGTCGTGAGTTCGTGTTCGTAGCGGACGTTCGCGGCACCGGCGCGACAGTGCCTGCAGGCGAGCGGACAGCGGCGCGTCACTTCCCAGGCGAGGACGCGCGGCGGCTGGAAGGGTACGCTCATGTGTAGGTCGTCGGGCCCTTGTCGGGTCCGAACGGCGAGAGATCGCGGAGGTTCTTGATGATGGGCGGGAGCTTCTCCAGGACGTAGTCGACTTCCTCCATCGTGTTGTAGCGCGAGAGGGAGAAGCGGATGGAACCGTGGACGGCGATGAAGGGCACGCCCATCGCGCGGATCACGTGCGAGGGATCGAGCGAGCCGGAAGCGCACGCCGAGCCGGTGGAGATGCAGATTCCCTCGTCCGAGAGGTGGTAGGCGATCGCCTCGCCCTCGATGTACTCGAAGCTGACGTTGAGCGTGTTCGGCAGGCGATGGTTCCGGTCGCCGTTGACGCGGACGTTGGGGCACTTCGCGAGGATGCCGGCCTCCAGGCGGTCGCGGAGCGCGGTGATCTGCACGGCCTCCTCCGCCATCCCGATGCGCGCGAGCTCGCACGCCTTGGCGAGGCCGACGATGTACGGGACGTTCTCGGTGCCGGCGCGGCGGCCCGCCTCCTGATGGCCGCCGAGCAGGAACGGCTTGAGCTTCGTGCCCTTGCGGACGTACAGGATGCCGATGCCCTTGGGCGCGTGGAACTTGTGGCCCGACATCGAAAGCATGTCGACGGGGACCTTCGTGACGTCGACGGGGATCTTGCCCGCGACCTGCACGGCGTCGGTATGGAAGAC
>CAMKJU010000067.1 GCA_946413265.1 uncultured Lentisphaerota bacterium | reverse complement strand
CGAAGTACTCCACGATCATGCGCTACAAGGCGATGGCGAAGCGCTTCCGCCAGGCGTGCGGTTCGGGTGAGCCCGTGCCCCCGGCGACGCTCCTGCCCGCGCCGAAGACCGCCAATCCCGCACCTGCACCTACGCCTGCTCCGGAAGCCGCCAGTACCGCCGCCATTCCGACCACGACAGCCGCCCCCGACGACCTTACGGACGACATGCGGACCAAGCTGGCTGCTGCCCGCGAGGTTGCGAGAACGATACTGGAGGAGTGTGAGGGGACACTCATCTCGCTCGAGGCCGCGCTTGCGCTGCGGCTGGACCCAGACTGCATTCCCGCGACGGGGGAGGAATACGTACGCAAGCCAGGTTGCCCGCGCATCCCGCGGAAGGTCATCAGCTGGCTCGTCCGACACCAGGTCGCCTGACACTGCCGCCCTTGTATTTCCATTGATTCCCCAATATCTTTTCGACCTAAAATCGACAGTTGGGGCGTAGGTTTTTAGCCACAAAGAGCTCAAAGATCGCAAAGGAAAGTGAAGCCGCTGGGGGGCTTATGGCTTTTGTTGTATGACACGCGATTTGTATCTTCAGGTGAAAGAGGTGAACATCGTAGAAGAACCCATATCGATCCTTTCTAGAAACTTTGTGCTCTTTGTGTTCTTTGTGGCAAAAACAAGTACGTACAAGCGTTTCAACAACGCTTTTGGGGGCCAATCAACTTCGCGCCCTCGGGCAGAGGTGGATTCCGGGTGTAAGATTACGGTGCGGAACGAAGTAGGTGGAGACGCCGCGCGATTACGGTGCGGAACGAGGTGCGGTCCTTTGCGGCAATATTATGGTGCGGAACAAAGCAGGGATATCTGTAGAGTGATATCACGATGCGGAACGGGGCGGGTAGAGGTAATGTGCGATTACGGTGCGGAACCGTATGTGGTTCCGGGCAGTAAGATCATGGTGCGGACTGTAAGGTGGATGAGGATACAGTTTTGAGATTTGCTTACGGTGTGAAGTCGCTGGGTTTGAAATAGACGGTTTCGCGGCGGGCGGCGGAGCGGATTGCGCCAAAGGCAGCGACCATCGAAGTAAATACACGGTCGGCAGGTGCGTTCAACGTCGCCGCGCCACGAATCGCCAACAGGAAGTTCTCAAGGTGAAGCATGACATCAGGTTTTCCGTCTCGCTTCACATTCAACGGGCATATAAAGGATGAGTCGTCAGAATAATCACTTACCCCACACTCCGTTTCAAAGACCGTCTTATGTTTACGATCAAACTCGGAAGGAAGAATCCAGCCATTCTCCACAAAGGCGCTCCATTTGTGCTCGTATTCTGCCAAAGGCAGATTCGTCGTTCGTCTCACGTAGTTTGCGGGGCCATTCTTCTTTGGCAATAGCCATTGATCCGACAAATGCAGAATCGCCCGTATCCCGTTGAACTCCTCAAAACAAGGTCTTGTTCGCGCGGAGGCCGTCGCAAAGTGATGCGTCGCATGGGCGGTGAACCCGTCCGGTAACTTGAATTCAAAGATGCTGGAAAGACCGTCAAGGTTTTCACGTGGCGGACGATAACTGTCGTGTCCGCCAACCGCAGTCACCGAATGAGGTGGAACGCCCCACGCCTGACAAAAGAGGTCTGCCTGAGACGCAAGGAACCTAAGTGCGAGTCCCGGACCATACTTCCGAAACCATCCCCAGTTCAAATACTGCTCAGCATTCTCATAACCGAACCGACTTAGTACATCCTGCTTGGGAGGTCTCTTGTACATGATCATTGGCGACATGGGCTTGCGGCTTTCCGCCTGTACAAACGTCAGACGCCCCAACATTTCAGGTATCACATGCTTAAAAGCCAATTGGTAGGTTGGCGACGAACGACGCAGATATCCGATCTGCAGCAGCTTGCCGCTCGCCTTTGCCACGCGACACATCTCCGCCGATTTTTCAAGTGTCTCTGCCATCGGAGTCGCGCAATAGACATGCAATTGGCGGCGAAGGCACGCGCACACCTGTTCGCAGTGAACCCAGTCAGGCGTCGATACGATTACCGCCTCGATGTTCTTTACCTCGGCTTCCAGCATCTCCTGGAAATCCAAATAAGTGTTAACATCCTGCTTGTATGACCTGAAAAAACTCCTCGCTTGTAGCACCTGAAACTTCCAAATATCACACACGCATCTCACGCGCACCCCTTCGCATCTCATCAGATAGTTTGAAAGGATTTTCCCCATCGATCCAAAACCCACAATTCCAATGTTGATCTCCCTGGCTTTGCCCTGACCGACGGGGGCCTTCTGATCCGCCTTTGCGATGAGATTCGCGAAAGTTGGCAGGAACGCACTGCCAACAATACCCATCTTCAGAAAATCCCTGCGGTTCTGCATACGACTTTCCTTTCCCTTGTCATTCCTAGCCCTTTGCGCGTCGTTCGGCAAAGGATACGATACGGTGCGCGACCGCGAGCTTGCTCATGAGCGGGAGACGCTGCACGGTTCCGTCGGGGGTGACGAACGTGACGCGGTTCGTAGCAGTACCGAAACCGCTGCCGGGTTCGGTCACGTCGTTGCCCACCACGAGGTCAAGGCCCTTCTCGCGGCATTTGCGCGCCGCCTCGGCGGCGGGTGCGCCCGTTTCGGCGGCGAAGCCGATGCGGATGAGGCCCATCTGGTAGGGTCCGCTCGCCGAGCGGGCCGAAAGGCGGTCGCCTCGGCGAGGCGACCCTACCAGGCTGTTGATGGTTTTCAGGATGTCGGGGTTACGGACGAGGTGCAATGTATCCGACATTTCCGTTTTCTTGAGCTTGCGGGAGGCGCAATGCGCGGGGCGCCAGTCGGCCACGGCGGCGGTCATCACCAGCACGTCGGCGCGTGCGATTACGGTGCGGACCGCGTTGAGCATGTCGCGGGCGGAGACAACGTCGATGCGCGTGACGCCGGGCGGCGTCTTGAGGGAAACAGGGCCGGCGATGAGCGTCACCTCGTGGCCCGCCGCGCGTGCAGCGCGCGCTACGGCGAAGCCCATCCGTCCCGTGGACGGATTAGAGAGGAACCTCACCGCGTCGATGAACTCGCGCGTGGGTCCCGCTGTGACGACGAACCTCACAGGAGCTCGCGCGCCTTGGCGAGGACGTTCTCGGCGGTGAAGCCGAAGTGCTCGGCCAGCACCTTGTAGGGGCCAGACGCGCCGAAGGTGTCGAGCGTGATGAAGCGGACGTTGCCGTAGTTGGTCACATAGCGGTCCCATCCAAGGCGCACTCCCGCCTCTACGATCACACGCTTCGGGCAGGTGCCGGGGATCACGCTCTCGCGGTAGCCAAGCGGCTGCTGCTCAAACAGCTTGCGGCACGGCATGGACACTACGCGCACGGCATGCTCCGCCTCGGCGAGGCGCTTCGCGGCCTCGATGCAGAGCGACACCTCGCTGCCCGTCGCGATGAACATGAGTTCAGGGAACGGACCCGACTCGTAGATCACGTATGCACCCTTCGACACCTTCTCCTGCGTGACACCCTCCAGCACGGGCACGTTCTGGCGCGTCGTGAGAATGCAGCTCGGACCGTCCTTGCGCTTGAGCATCTCAACCCAGCACGCGCCGGTCTCGTTCGGGTCGGCGGGACGGAACACGAGCAGGTTCGGAGTGGCGCGCATGGAGGCGATTTGCTCAACTGGCTCGTGCGTGGGGCCGTCTTCCCCGACGTAGAAGGAGTCGTGCGAGAACACCCAGATCGACGGCAGGTTCATCAGCGCGGCAAGGCGCATCGCGGGCTTGCAGTAGTCGCTGAACACCGCGAATGTCGCGCCGAATGCGCGGAAACCGCCGTGCGCGGTGATACCGTTCACGATCGCGCTCATGCCGAGCTCGCGGATGCCGAAGTGGAAATTGCGTCCGGAGAAATCGCCAGGCGCGATCCAGCCATACTCCTTAAGAGCGGTCTTGTTCGATGGCTCGAGATCCGCGCTGCCGCCCACAAGGAACGGCACTTCGGACGCGAGCGCGTTCATCACCATGCCGCACGCCACGCGCGTGGCAATAGGCTTCGCGGGGTCGAACACGGGAAGCTTCGTGGCGATGTCCTGCGGGATCGAACCGCGAGCGGCTGCCTCACGGGCCGCGGCCTTCTCGGGATTCGCAGCCTGCCATGTCTTGTACAGCTTCTTCCAGCGAAGGTTCATGCGGTGGCATGCAGCGCCACGGTCCTCGAAGACGTCCAGCACCTCGCCGGGCACCTCGAAGAACTGCGCGGGGTCGAAACCGAGAGCGGTCTTGAGTCCGGCGAGCTCCTCCGCGCCGAGCGGCGCACCGTGTACGGCGCTCGTATCGTGCTTCGTGGGAGCACCGAAGCCGATGTGCGTCTTCGCGATGATGAGCGTGGGCTGGCCGACTACCTTCATCGCCTTGCGGTACGTGCGGTCGATGGCGTCGTAGTCGTGTCCGTCGCAGGAGAACACCTTCCAGCCGTAGCTCTCGAAGCGCTTCTGCGTGTCGTCCGCGAGCGCGATGTCGGCCGTACCCTCGATCGTGATGTTGTTGGAGTCGTAGACGAGCGTGAGCTTGTCGAGCTTCAGCTTGCCCGCGAGCGAACACGCCTCGTGGGAGATGCCCTCTTCGAGGTCGCCGTCGCCGCAGAACACCCACGTGCGGTGGTCGTTCACGGGAACGCCGTCCTGCTCGCCGTCGCGCGCTGCCTGCATGCGCTCCGCGATCGCGAGGCCCACGCCCATCGCGATGCCCTGTCCGAGCGGACCCGTCGTGACCTCAACGCCGGGCGTGAGGCCGCGCTCGGGATGTCCGGCGCAGCGCGAGCCGAGCTGGCGGAACGTCTTGAGCTCGTCGAGCGAGAGCTTGCCCACGCCCGAGAGGTGGAGAAGCGCGTAGACGAGGGACGAACCGTGCCCGCCGGAGAACACGAGCCGGTCGCGGTCGGGCCACTTCGGGTCGGTGGGGTCGTACTTGATGAACTTCAGCCACAGCGTGGACACGAGGTCCGCGATGCCAAGCGCAACGCCGGGGTGTCCGCTCTTCGCCTGCTCAACCTCGTCGGCTGCGAGACAGCGGATCGTGTTGGCGGCGAGTTTCAACTGCTCGTTCGTCACTTTCATCTTTCATTTCTCCTGTTTTTCCAAATCGACGCTACACACTACACCGCATTCCGCATGGCTCATCCTTGCGAACGCAGGTACACCAAAGAATCGTCACTCGGCGACACCGAAGAGCTCGTCGAGCGTCTCGCCCATCATCTCAACGGCCTCCTCGAGGTGGCTGTCCTTCATTGAGAGCGTGGGCAGGAAGCGCACAACGTGCTCGCCGGCCGTGCATGTGAGCACGCCACCGTCCGCGAACGCCTGCACGACGTCCTTCGCGGGACCCTCCGTGACCATGCCGAGCATGAGGCCGAGGCCGCGAACGTCGAGAATCTGGTCGTACTTCTCCGCAAAGGACTCAAGTGCTGCCTTCAGCATCTCGCCCTTCTTCGCAGCCGCGCCGAGGAGGTCGTACTTCTCGATCACGCCGATCGTCGCGAGCGCGGCGGCGCATGCCACCGGGTTTCCGCCGAACGTCGAGGCGTGGCTACCGACCGTGAACACGTCCGCAAACTTCTCGTTCGAGACGAGTGCGCCCATCGGGATACCGTCCGCGATGGACTTCGCGACTGTGAAGAGGTCCGGCTGCACGGAGTAGTTCTGCCAGCCCCACCACTTGCCGGTGCGGCCCATGCCGCACTGCACCTCGTCGCAGATCATGATGAGGTTCTTCTCGTCGCAGAGAGCGCGCACGCCGGCCATGAACTCCTCGGTGGCGGGATTCACGCCGCCCTCGCCCTGCACGGCCTCAAGCATGATGGCCACGGTCTTGTCCGTCACGGCCGCCTTCACGGACTCGATGTCGTTGAAGTCCGCGTACGCGAAGCCGACGGGCAGCGGCTCATAGCCCTGCTGGCACCAGTCCTGTCCGGTCGCCGTGATCGTGGCGAGCGTGCGGCCGTGGAAGCTGTTGCGCATCGTGACGATTTCGTAGCGGCCGCCGTTCGCGGAGCCCCACTTGCGAGCGAGCTTGATCGCGGCCTCGTTCGCCTCTGCGCCCGAGTTGCAGAAGAACACCTTGCCGCCGAGTCCGGAAAGCTCCACAAGCTTCTTCGCGAGCAGCGCCTGCCCCTCGTGCATGAAGAGGTTCGAGCAGTGTCCGAGCACTTCCACCTGCGACTGGATTGCCTTCACCACCTCCGGGTGGCAGTGGCCGATGTTGTGTACGCCGATGCCGCTTGTGAGGTCGTAGTACTGCGTGCCGTCAACGCCGAACACGCGCGATCCCTTGGCTTTGTCCAGCACGACGCTCGGCGCGTACGTGGGCATCATGTACTGCTTGTAGATTTCGGCGATTTCTTCGCTCTTGCTCATTCTGTGATCTCCGTTCCCACCCCTTCCCGGGTGAATATTTCCAACAACAGCGAGTGCGGCATCCGGCCGTCCACAAGGTGGACCTTGCGCACACCGGCGCGGATCGCGTCCTCGCAACCTTCGATCTTGGGCAGCATGCCGCCCGCGATCACTCCCTCTGCCTTGAGTTTCGCGACGCTGGAGAGGTGGAGCGTCGGCAGGAGCGTCGACGGGTCGGACGGATCCCGGAGCAGGCCGGGCACGTCCGACACTACGGCGAACTTGCGTACTTTCAGCGCCTTGGCGAGCGCCGCGGCGGCGCTGTCGGCGTTGACGTTGTAAAGGTGTCCGTCCCGGCCGGTGCCGAGAGGCGTCACGACGGGGACGATCCCCGCATCGAGCATCTCGCGCACGGCGCGCGTATCGACGGCCACGGGCTCGCCCACGTAGCCGCGGTCCGGCGACGTGATCTTCTCGGCCGTGAACATCCAGTTGCCGTGGAGCGGGCGTGCGTTCGTCTTGAACGACTGAAGCTTCTTGACGAGGTCTGCGTTGACGACGTTGTTGAGCGTATGGCGCACGATCTCCATCGTCGGCTCGTCCGTCACGCGGAGCCCGTCCACGAACTGCGGCACGAGTCCGCTTTCCTTGAGGGCCTTTGAAATGGCCTTCCCGCCGCCGTGCACGAGCACGACGCGCATGCCCACCGCGTCCATGAAGGAGATGTCGGAGAGGAGGGAGACGAGGTTTCCCTCGTTCTCCATCACGCTCCCGCCCACCTTCACGAGCACGGTCGAGCCGCTAAAGTCCTGAATGTAAGGCAACGCTTCCGTCAGGACGGCGGCTTTCTGCATTGCCAAGTCAATTTTTTCCATGGAAGTTGGTAGTATACCACAGTCTCACCCCGTTGGAAATCAGAAAATGACACATGTGGCTTGCGCACGGTATGGGGAAAATGGTATACTGGGCGCCATGAAACCAGCGATTCTATCTATTGCACTCCTCGTCGGTGCTTGCGCGCACGGCGTGGTCCTCGACGGCCTGGCCGCCAAAGTCAACGACGCGGTGATCACCGTGGACGACGTGGGCACGGCCATTGGCGACATGCGGCGCAGCGGCGCGTCCATCGTGAAGAGCGACGATTTCAAGGTCGTCTACAGCAACACGGTGGAGTTCCTCATCGAACGCCGCCTCATCCTCCAGCTCGCCGCCGAGAAGAAGGTGACCTTCCCTGAATGGGTGGTCGACAACCGAATCCGCGACATCGTTAGGGAGAAGTTCGATGGCGACATGAACAAGCTCAACGCCATGCTCACCCAGATCAAGACGCCACTCTCCGAATGGCGCAACATGATCCGCGACGACATGATCGTCACCTCCATGCGCCAGCAGTTCGTTGATAAATACGTCGTGGCCACGCCAGCGGACATGCAGCGCGAGTACCGCGAGAACAGGTCCCTGTACCGCCAGGAGGCCAAGACGACGGTGAGCGTGATTCTGCTCAAGCCAGCCGGCGACAAGAAGACGCCGCCCGTCTCCACCCGCGGCGAGGAGATCCTCGCGCGCCTCGACAAGGGCGAGAATTTCGCCGACCTCGCACGCAAGTACTCGTCAGACTCCCATGCGAAGGACGGCGGCAAGTGGAAGAATGTCAATCCGCAGGAGGCGTTCCGTCCGGAAATCGCCAAGACTATCGCCGCGCTCAAGGTCGGCGAGGTCTCCAAACTCGTCAACCTCGACGGCTGGGGCTTCATCGTGCGCAAGGACTTCGAGACTGGCGTCAAGGAACGTTCGTTCGCCGAAGCATACGATGAAGTCGAGCGCAACGTGAAGAAGCGGCTCGGACAGGAAGCCTACCGGCAATGGATCCAGCGTCTGCGCGCCGCCGCGTTCATCAAGGTCTATCCCTTCCCCGAAGACAAGTGATGAACCTGACAAGTCCCAGCCAGGTCAAGTCGTGGTGCATTGAACACGGCTTCCACCCGAACAAGGTGCTGGGGCAGAATTTCCTCGTTGACCGCAACGCCCTTGAGGCGATTGTGGACGCCGCAGCCCTTCCCGCCGGCACGACCGTGCTGGAAATCGGCCCCGGCCTCGGCGTGCTGACGGAGGAAATGCTCAGTCGCGGCCTCGTCGTGACGGCCATCGAAAAAGATCCCATTCTCGCCGAACGCCTCGCCGAGGCGCTCGGCAACCCGTCCAACCTCACCGTCCGCGCCGGCGACGCGCTCGACCTCATCAAGGACGGTTCCTGCGACGGTTTCCCCGCCCTCGTCTCGAACCTTCCCTACCAGGCCGGCACGCGCATTCTCCTTGAACTCACCCAGCATACGGCAAGCGCGCCGGAAACGATCGTCGTCCTCGTCCAGACTGAAGTCGCGGAGCGCCTCGCGGCCGGTCCCGGCTCGAAGACGCGCGGACTCGCGGGCGTGTGGGTGCAGCTCGACTACGACGTACAGCTCGTGCGCGCCATCAAGGCATCCTGCTTCTGGCCGCGACCCGAAATCGGTTCCACCGTGGTGCGCCTCACGCGACACCACCGCAACGACGCGCTCGCCCCCGACTGGCGCGCGCGCTTCCGCCAAATCACGAAACAGGCCTTCGAACACCGCCGCAAGCAACTCGGCGCAATCTTCAAGGGCCAGGTGCAGTCGACCGCCCGCGCGGAGCAGCTCACCAACGCCGACTGGCTCGCGTTTGTTTCCGGATTTCCCGGATAATCCGGAGTTTCCGGAACTTCCGGATCTGCCGGAGCTTCCGGAGCTTCCGGAAAACGAAGAAGCCGAGGCTTTGGCCCCGGCTTCTTCGCTGTTTTGGAAAAGTGCCTTTTGGCTTACCACGCGTAATGCGCGAAAGCCTTGTTGGCGGCCGCCATCTTGTGGACGTCGTCGCGCTTCTTGATGACGTTACCCTGGCCCTGGAAGGCGTCCACGATCTCGGCGGCGACGGCGGCGGGCATGCCCATGCCGTGACGGCCGGCGGCGAACGTGGTCATCCAGCGGAGCGCGAGCGAAAGCTGGCGCACTTCGTTGATCGGCACAGGAACCGGATACGTGGTACCGCCCACGCGACGGGTCTTCACCTCGACCTTCGGCTTCATGTTCTCGATCGCGGCCGAAATGATCTCCAGCGGCTCGGTGACAGGGGCCTTCTGGTCGCCCTCGCCCGCCATGAACTTGTCCGGGCTCTTCTCAACCTCTGCCTTGATCTTCTCAATGGCACCGTACACGATCTTCTCGGCCGTCGTCTTCTTGCCATCCTTCATGATGATACGGATGATGTGGGCGATCAGCTCGGAATTGTACTTGGGGTCAACTGTGACCCGCTTCTCAATCTTCTTTGCGCGTCTGGACATGGCTTATCCCTTACTTCTTCTCTTCCTTCTGACGCTTCACGCCGTACTTCGAACGGCTGCGATTGCGCCCGGAGACGCCCAGCGAGTCCAACACGCCACGCACGATGTGGTAACGAACGCCCGGAAGGTCCTTCACACGGCCGCCGCGCACGAGCACGACGCTGTGTTCCTGAAGGTTGTGGCCTTCGCCGGGGATGTACGCCGTCACTTCGACGCCCGTCGTGAGACGCACACGGGCGACCTTGCGGAGAGCGGAGTTCGGCTTCTTGGGCGTCATCGTCTTGACGACCAGACAAACGCCGCGGCGCTGGGGGCAAGCCTTCAGCGCCGGCGATTTCGAATGCGTGGCAAGGGGATGACGCCCCTTGCGGATCAGCTGATTAATTGTCGGCATGAATGTTTTTTTCCTTACTTTTCCAAAACGGAGCGAATAATATACCAAAAATTAGACGCCAGCGCAAGCGGATATTTGAAAATCGCACAATTCGTCCACAACGGGGTCGTCCGTCAACTCATGGAGGAAGTTCCGACGGAAGGCGAGATGCCCCCGTTCCGCGCTTACACGGCGGCTCGTGGCGTAGTGGAGACCGCTCCGCATCCACCCCACTTGGATAAGCACGAAGTCGGCGAGGGTCTTGATGTCCTGGTAGTCCACGGGACGTTCCTCACGGATGGCCGCAACCACGGCTGGACTGGGGCACGCCGTCGTGGGGAGGTTCCAGAACGCCGTGCAGTCGTGCCGCCAGTCGGTCGTCGCGATTTGGTTCTCCAGTACGCGGAAGATGTCTAGTTTGTCTGCATCACGGACCGTATGGACTGCTGCCTCGGTGAGCGGGTCGAGTTCGTCCGGCACGTCGCGGCGGTTGTGGACGAGCACGGCAGTGAGTATCGCCTCGCGCTGCGGATCGCCGTCCAGCCACCCCTTCTCCTTCACGATGTCATGCGAGAACACGGCGTGGTCCACGCTGTCGGAGTCGCGGAAGGTATTGTAGCGCTTCAACTGCTCGTAGCGTCCCGTATCGTGCAGAAGCGCCGCCGCGTCGCACGCGCGTGCTGTTTCGGCGTCGAAACCCTCGCCCTTGGCGATGAGCCGCGCGTTCGCCACCACGTGTGCCGTGTGGATGCGCTTTAGCTCCATCATCGGCGGCAAATTGCCGTCCGCCCCGCGGAACGTGTCCACGTAGGCATTGTAAAGGTCAGTCAACATTTGAATGGTAATCATGTTTTTTTCTTTCCATTGCGGAATATTGTCAATGCACATCTCTCTTGTGCTCAGTTCGCGGCGGCCTGGCGGAACTCGACGCGGCGAAGGAAGCGAATCTGGAGGTAGGTAAATGCTATGAGGGCTGTACCGAGGAACCACGCCATCGTAGTCGCCGTGG
Source organism: uncultured Lentisphaerota bacterium (assembly GCA_946413265.1). Classification (GTDB taxonomy): domain Bacteria; phylum Verrucomicrobiota; class Kiritimatiellia; order RFP12; family UBA1067; genus RUG572. The sequence continues at coordinate 8,331 of CAMKJU010000067.1, read as the reverse complement.
AGAAACGCAGGTTGTTGTAGGCTTCCTTCCAGATCACTAGCGAGAGCACGTTCGTCGCGTCACCCGGGCCACCGAAGGTGAGGAGGAAAATCGACCCCATGCCCTGGAACGCCGCGATGAACGCCCCCACGAAGTTGATCACCATGAGCGGCAGGAGCTGCGGCAGCGTAACGTGGCGGAACCGCGCGAAGATGCCAGCGCCATCAATCGCCGCCGCCTCATAGTAGTCCGGCGGCAACGCCCCGAGCGCAGCGATGTAGATGAGCGAGGCCGTGCCCATCCCCGCCCACACGCCCGGCAGGATGCAGCACGTCATCGCCCATGCGGGATCCTGTAACCACGCATGACGCCCCACGCCGAACCATGCGAGCATCTGGTTAAGCATGCCGTTCTCCGTGGGGTCGAACATCATCTTCCACATGAGCGTGACCACGAGTGCGCTCGTGAGATGTGGCAGGAAGTACACCGTACGGAAAAACACCTTGCCACGCGGTATCTCGCTCAGCAGGAGCGCAAGAATGATCGGCGAGACGAATCCAAGCGCAAGCGTGATCGCCACGTACTGGAGCGTACGCCCCCACGCCTTCCAGAAACCGGGGTCGGACGCCACGCGGATGAAGTTGTCGAGCCCCTCCCATGTGCCCGTACCCACGATGCGATAGTCCTGAAACGCCATCAGCGCACCGCGGATGAGCGGCCAGTAGCTCCACAGCGCGATGGAAACGATCGCCGGCAAGAGGAAGAACCACGGCAAGCACCGCCGGCTGAATGGTCGCGACAAGCGCGACCCTCCCCATTGGCCGCGACAAGCGCGGCCGCTCCCGCTTGTTGTTGTACGCTTGCTGTCTTTCCCAGCTCGCGAGGACACTCGCCTTCCCGCCTTGATGGCGAGCCACACGCACACCAGCACGCAAATCACCAGCACGCCCAGCACCACGCGCGCCACGGGGCGTGCCTCCTCGATGCGCGCCTTGTCCGCGTCGAACATCAGTCCTCGGTTCGCGTCGTCAGAAATCGACTTCAGCGCGGCGGTGCAGTCGAGGTCCTTCCCCGCGTCGCTGAGGAGGATGCCGAGGAACCGACGACTCACGAGGTCGCTCGCCGCCTGCCAGAATCCCATGTACGGCTCCGTCACCGCGCGGATCTTACCCGCCGCGAGGTCATCGTACATCTGGCGGATGCCCGGCGGAACTTCGGCGAGATGCTCGTCGTAACCGAGGCGCTTGAGGTCGGCGGGCAGACACCACCGCGCGCGCCCTTCCGCCACGTTCTTGCGCACCGTCTCGTCGTACACCTCGCCGGACGCAAGTTGCTCCACGCACGCCCACACCGCGTCGCGCTCTTCCTTCGGACGCCGCCCCACGCCCTCCGTCATCGCGTAGAAGTGCTTGTGCGCCTGGAGGACAGGACGGCAGTTCTCGTCCGCCGCCGGGAATGGCATGAGGCCGATCTGGTCGGAGGGAAAGTTCAGGCGCTCGGTGAGATACACCACGAGGTCCTCGCCGCCGAACACGCTCACGATCTCGCCGTTCACGAACATGTCCGCCACTTCGTTCGACATCGAGAGCTGCGGCAGCGCACGCACTACGCCGTCTGCGATCAGACTTTGCAAGAACTTCGCCGCACGCAGACACTCCGGCGAATCGAAACATGCTTCCCATTTCGGATTTCCATTTGACATTCGACTTTCGGCATCCGACATCCGGGATTCAACTTTCGACATGCGGATCACGTCGCCGCCGGCTGCCCCGACCCACGGGAGGAAGCCCCACGGACGATTCTCAATCGCGAACGCGCGCTGACCGCGCTGCACGGTCGCGCCGGGAATGTTTTTGTCCGCAAACGTGAGCTTACGACACCAGTCGGCGAATTCATCCCATGTGCGCGGCGGCTTCTCGGGGTCGAGTCCTGCCGCCTTCACGAGGTCCTTGCGGTAGACGATGCCGTAGTAGGCAAAACCCGGCGTGGGGACGGCATAGACCTTGCCGTCCTTCGTCGCCACATCACGCCAGAGCTGTGGCACATCCTTCCAGCCCGGCCACTTCGCCTCGGCATCGGAGAGTTTGCCGTCGCCATTCGCATCATCGCCAAGCCATTCGTTAAGCGGATAACAAAACCCCTCGTCGATGTCGTGGCGAAGAATGTGGAACCAGGCCTTATAGACGTCTGGCGCCGTGCCGCCTGCAAGCGCGAGCATGAACGCGGCGCGTCCGCCGCCGCCAGGAAGTGTGAGCCCGCCCCACTGGAAGGGGCGGATTTCTGGGTGCGCCGCCGTGAAGCGGAGAATCTGCTTGGTGGATGGATCTTCCGGGTGGTCCGGGCGGTAGCACATGAGAAACGTCACGTCCGTTGCACACGCGGCGTATGCCGCGACGGCCATGAATGCAGCTGTCAACACTTTTCTCATGTTAAAACTACGATTTAAGCACCGATTCGAGGGGAACAACGGCATCAAAGTATCCATCACCCTCTACCGCCGGGGCAAGGTGTCCGTCGTAAATGAGCGCCGTACGCACCGAAAGACCACGACGCACGGGAAGTCTCGCGACCTTTTCCTCAACTTCACGTATGATCTCCCGTCCAATCTCCTTGCGTCGCTTGATTTCTACGACCATCGCCGATTTCTTTGTCTGGATCAAGAGGTCAATCTGGCATCCCGGCCCTTTTGCGTCGCTCTTTTTGCAGAACGGCGCCGCAGAAAGAACGAGCGAACGCCCAAGTCCGAGCTTTGGAAGAAATTCTGTTAGATGGTTGAGAACAAGGTTCTCCATCTGGAGGCCGAGAATCGCGTCCCATCCGTCAAGCTGTTCCATCGTCGCGATGGCGAAACGCCCCTTCTCAATCGTCTCACGGTTAGGCTCGATGTAACGCAGGAAAAAACGAGCGTAATTGTCGGAAAGTCGGTACTGGATGGCTTGCGCAGAGCGTCCGGTCGCGGGATTCAATCCGCGTTCCGAAGATATGAAGCCGGCCGTTTTGAGTTCTTCAAGACTGCCGGTGAGATGGCCATTGTTGAGCAGTCCCGTTTCAGCTGCGAGTTCAGAGGCAGTCTTGGCACCACTCACAAGCGCAGCGAGCAACCGACGCTTCTCAACAGCCTCGTCTCCGAACACGTCTGAGAAGATTTCGTCGAAGTCCTCGGCGAGAACGCCGCCTGGAAGGAAACATGCCCGGCGAAGGTTCTCGTCTGCGGAAAGGGTGGGGTCGATTTCTTCAAGATATTTCGGGACGCCGCCCGTGACGGACAACACGTCGAGGATTTCGCGCACCGACACGCGCCCTCCCGACCTTCCCCAAAACTTGATACAGTCCGCAAGCGGAAGCTCACGGACGACCATGTCCAAGGCACGTCGCCCGACGAAACCGGTATTCTTGAGGATGTTTTCGGTGATCCACGTCGAAACGGATCCACAGAGAAACAACACGAGTCGGTCGTATTTTTTGAACGCCCTGTCCCAGACGATCTTGAGGTCTCCGGGAAAACCTCGGTCGAACTTGCCCATCCATGAGATTTCGTCCAGCAGCACGACGGTCTTGCGTCCGTTTATTCGCTTGGCGAGTTGAATGAATGCCTCGAACCACGATTCAAGCGTAGGGACTTGTGTCCCCGTCTGCTCGGCGAGCTGCTCCCGGAATGACTCAAGCTGGTCGCGGTTGGTCATTCCGGGTTCTGGAGCCTTGCCCTCTATGGCAATGAAGCGCGCGCCGCTCACACGCGCAAACTCGGCCACAAGAGAACTCTTGCCGATGCGACGGCGCCCCCTGCACGTTACAAGAGAGGCTGCGGGTCTGCGCCACAGCCCCGCCAGCGTTTCCAATTCCTCTTTGCGTCCAATGAACATGCAAATGAAATCCTCTTAACTGAAGACGCGGGGAATTTTACCATGAAACCGTTTTCTAGGCAATAAGAATCTGGGCGAAAGATTGTAAAAAACACAATCTTTCGCCCATGATTCAATTCACCTTCGTGGCGGATTTCCGAGTGACTTTCCTCAAGCGGCTACGGACAGAAATGCCGAAGGTTACTTCGCGCGATCACGGTTCAGACGAGACCGCGCTTGATGAGGTGTTCGGCTATTTCGACGGCGTTGAGGGCCGCGCCGCGCAGCAGCTGGTCGCCGCTCACGAACATGTCGAGGCCCTTCTTGTCGTTGCGCGAGATGTCCTGGCGGATGCGGCCCGCGAGCACGTCGTACTTCGCCGTCGCGTCCAGCGGCATCGGATAGCCGCCGTTCAGCGGGTCGTCCACCACCTTCACGCCCTCGGCCTTCGCGAGGATCTCGCGCGCCTCCTCGGGCGAGATGTCCTCTTCGAACTCGAGGTTGAGCGACTCGGAGTGCGCGCGCGGAATCGGCACGCGCACGCTCGTGCAGCTCAGCATGAGCTCCGGCGCGTGCAGCATCTTGCGTGCCTCGTTGCGCATCTTCAGCTCTTCGAGCGTGTACCAGTTGGTCTCGTCGAACTTGTCGATGTGCGGGATGAGGTTGTACGTCAGCTGGTGCTGGAACGCCTTGACGGTGAGGGGCCTGCCCTCCACCATCTCCTTCATCTGCTCCTCCAGCTCGGCGAGGCCGGGCGCGCCCGCGCCCGACGCCGCCTGGTAGGTGGAGGCGATGAGGCGTTTCAGCTTCTTCGCCTTGTGGAGCGGGGCCACGGCCTCGAGCATGATCGCCGTCGTGCAGTTCGGGTTGGCGATCACGCCCTTGTTCCAGTCGAGGTCCTCCGCGTTCACCTGCGGGACGACGAGCGGCACCTCGGGGTCCTGGCGGAACGCGCGCGAGTTGTCGATCATCTTCGCGCCGGCCTTCACCACGGCGTCCTTCAGCTGGATCGCCACGTCCGTCTTACCGGCAAAAAGCACAATGTCAAGGCCGTTGAAGCTGTCTTCTCCGGCCTTGAGAACGTGGTAAGTCTCGCCGTTGATCACCTCGTCGCGCTCGCGGCTGGCGAACACCTGCACCTTTCCGCAGGGGAACTGGCGGTCCTTCAGGACCTTGATCATCTCGGCCCCGACGGCGCCCACGCCGACGAGACCCACGTTGTATTGCTTGCTCATGACGTCTTACTTGAGGTTCTTCTTCTGCTCAGACACGAACTTGATGAGATCGTCGGCGGGGCAGGCGGCAGACAGGCTGGCAACCTTGCCCTTGCCCTCGACCTTGATGGACTTGAGCACGCCGGCAGCCAGCTTCATGCCGTCGTCCTTGGCGTCCTTGACCATCATCGTCAGGGGCGTCAGGCTGCCCTTCGCGAGTTCCACGAGCTTCGTGGCATCAGCGTCGGAAGCCGTCTCCACGGCCAGATCAAGCTTGACGTCCTTGCCGTCGGCCGACGCGCTGAGGGCGAGGTCCACGGAACCAAGGCCGAGCACGAGCTTGTCGCCGTCCGGCAGGAGGTCTTTGAGGCCCTCGAGCATCTTTTGGTCGGGGATGGACTTCTTCACATTCTCGCCCACCTTCACGGCCTTGACGCGGATTGCGTCGTTGGCACCGAGCGCGAACGCGCCAAAGTCGGCGCTCGCACCCTTGCCATCGCGGTAGAGTGCGATCTGCTTCTCGAGGACGGCCTTGGACGACGTGGCGATGATCAGCTGGCCGTCAAGCGACGCGACAAACGGCACAACCGTCTTTTCGCCGACTTTGAAGTCCTTGGAGTTGATCGAGTAGGCGGACACTCCGGCGACTGTCTCCTTCTTGAACTCAGGCTTGCCTGCGTCCTTGTCGTCCTTCAGCTTCTTCTCGCATGCGGCAACGGCCTTGTCGAGGTTGAGCGTGGTGGCAAGCACAAGGGCGACGTCGGGAACGTCCTTCCCCTGCACGGCGGCGGACACGTCGCCAACAGTCAGAATCGCCCACTTGCACTCGGTCTTGTCAAGTTCGAGTTCCTTGACGAGATCCTTCATCTCGGCCGGCATCTGCTTCAGGTTGTCCTCGGAAGTCCAGCCACTATCCATCTTGTACTTCTTGAGAACCGGCGCAAGGGTGGTATCATTGCCAGACCGGGAAACCAGTGCGAGGACCGTACCCTCAGCAACTTTCGGGCCAGCGTAGGTCTGCTCCTTCGAACCGCAACCGGAAATACCGGCGGCAAGGGCGACGGCGAAAGCACCGCACGCCAGATGTTTCATCATTTTCATTTCATTCATCCTTTTGGGTTGTTTGTTCGTTTTTGGCTTGTTCGCCGTTTTGCCGGACCGGACCGTCCGATCCTTCAATCGCTTTTTGCGGTACCCACTCCTCCAGGCGGGCCGTCTGCTCGATGGGCTTGACGTATGCGTCGGACTCGTCGGCGACTGGCTTGGGGTCGAGGGCGTTTTCGAGGTTGGGCTCCTTGCGCGTGATTGCATCGTCGCGTACGAAGCCCGTCTTCCCGGAGGCCGTCTTGACGGCGAGCCCGCCCACCATCGCGGCGGCGGCAGCCTTCTGCTCCTCGGTGACAGCCTCGCGCGCGTCCACTGCGGCCTTGGCGGCCTCGTCCACGGGCTTGAGCGTGCTCGTCTGGCCGCGCGCAAGTTTCTCGAGCGGCTTGAGGAGCGGGTCGTCGTCCTGGATGATCGTGCACTTGAGGGGTTCGTTGATGTACTCCTCGATCTCCGGGATCGCGAAGGACTCGTCCTCGTCCGCGAAGGAGATCGCGATGCCGGTGTTGCCGGCACGGCCCGTGCGGCCGATACGGTGTACGTAGTCCTCGGCCTCGTAGGGGAAGTCGAAGTTGATCACGTACTCGATGTCGTCCACGTGGATGCCGCGTCCCGCGACGTCCGTGGCGACGACGATCTTGATCTTGCCGGCGCGGAAACCCTCAAGCACCTGGAGGCGCTTGTTCTGGCTCACGTCGCCGGAGAGCATCTCGCACTTTACGCCGCGGCGCTTGAGCGACTCGTAGACGTCCTCGGTCGTGGACTTGCGGTTGCAGAACACGATCGCACGGGCGTCCGGGTGCAGGGCGATATGGTTGAACAGCACCTTGAACTTGTCCTCGGCGCGGATCACGTACACGACCTGGCGGACGGTGTCCGTGGCGTTGTGCTCGCTCTCCACCTCGGCCTTGACGGGCTCTTCCATCCACTGCGATGCGAGACGCATCACGTCGTCGGTGAGCGTGGCGGAGTAGAGCATCGTGGCGCGCTTGTCCTTCTGCGGCAGGTGCGACATGATGCGGCGCACGTCGGGGATGAAGCCCATGTCGAGCATACGGTCCGCCTCGTCGATGACGAGCGTATCCACGCTCTTGAGGTCCACGACGTGGCGCTGGCAGAAGTCCAACAGACGCCCGGGCGTCGCGACAAGCAGGTCGACGGGTGCCTCCTGAAGTTCCTCGCGCTGGCGGTCCATGTCCATGCCGCCGTACACGGCGAGCGAACGGAGGCCGCAGTACTTGCCGATTGCGTCGGCGTCCTTGCAGATCTGGATCACGAGCTCGCGCGTGGGCGCGATCACGAGGGCGCGCGGCGTGCCACCTGTCTTCGCGCGCGACTCGGGCGTGCGGAGATAGCGGGTAAGAATCGCCACGAGGAACGCGGCCGTCTTGCCACTGCCGGTCTGCGCCTTGCCGGCGATGTTCTTGCCGTCAAGGGCGTTCTGGAGCGACAGCGCCTGGATCTCGGTGCAGTACTGGAAGCCGAGGTCGGCGATGCCGTGCAGCACCTCCGAAGGAAGATCGAAGTCCTGGAAGCGCATCTTGCCTTCCATGGGCTCGACGGCGAACGACGCGGGGTCCCAAGCCGCATGGGCCGCCTTGCGCGCGGCCATCTCCTCGGGGGATACAACGCCGCCTGGACGCATCTCGCTCGCGGCGGTGTTGACGGACCGCGGACGGCGGTCGCCGCCACGGTCACTGCGTCCGCCACGGCGCGCACCTTCACGGCCGCGCGAGCCACGTTCGCCGCGTCGTTCGCCAGACGCACCGTCCTTGCGGGGCGGGCGCTGCTGCTGTTGCTGTCCTGACGGACGCTGAGACTGCTGACCAGCAGGACGCTGCCCTGCGGGACGCTGTTGCTGCTGCTGGGGCTGTCCGCCACCGTTTCCGTGGCGGCCATGCTTGCCCCGCCGACCGCGCCCGTTGCCGGATCCTTCCTTCTTCCCGGCGCCAGTAGGCGCGCCCTTCCCGCCCTTGGGCGCCGAAGGGGATTTGCCGATCAATTTCTGGACCAGCTTCTTGAGAAATCCAAATGCCATAGTGCCTTCTTCAAATCTGTGAACGCAAAGGGCCGCTGGAAGCGGAACTTCCACGGCGGCCCGTTGCAAGCTTCGCCCGCCGCGCGCAGACGCGCGGCAAGGCGGAGAGTCCCGAATTAACGCTTCGAGAACTGGAAGCGCTTGCGGGCGCCGG
>CAMKJU010000066.1 GCA_946413265.1 uncultured Lentisphaerota bacterium | reverse complement strand
ATGGGTTTTTTCTACGGACGCGCAGCCGCTGCGCAGTATGCGCGCTTTGGCGTTCGTGAATCGAAATGTTCCGTCTGTGCGTATGCGTTGCCAAAGGTGTCGCCCGATTTGCCGCAGCGGGATGCGGCATTGACGTATGTCTATGCAGGAGTCCTGTTGGAGCTCAAGGCAGTAGATGTGATTGCCGAGGCGTTCCGTCGCGTCCATGCGGAGTTCCCGCATGTGCGTCTGCTCGTGGTTGGGAGCGGTCCTCTTGAATCGGCCTTCACGGGAATGTATGGCGTTGAACTTGTCGGCGCCGTATCGCCAAACGCCGTCTGGCAGTATCTCGCGCGTGGGCACGTGGTGTTGCAGCCCAGTCGATGGGAAGGCTGGGGGCTTTCCATCCTCGAAGGGGCCGCATGTGGACTTGCGATGATCGGAAGCGACCATACGCCTTCGGCGGTGGATCGGATTGTGGACGGCGAGAACGGATACATTGTTGCCGCTGGCGATGTGGAGTCCCTCACCGATGCGATGCGTCGGTATGCAGCCGATCCCGACTTGGCGGCGCGACACGGCGCACGGGCGAGGGAGTCTGTGCGCGACATGACGGGCGCAGAACAGGCTGCACGGATGGTTGCGGGGCTAGAACGTAGCAAAAATCTGGCCTCAGCAGAAGCGGGGGAATGTCATTCTCGAGGCAGACGGAAACTCATCTTCAGCGCGTTCCGTCGGCAGGAGGGCTGGCTCGTGGCCCAATCGTATGCCTTCGTGGGGGCGCGCCGGCGCGCGCGTGCGCGGTGCCGCGTGCCGGGAACCATTCTGCCGATCGTCTTTCATGATTCGACTGCAAAAGAGGTAGAGGGCGTACTTGCCGCACTGAAGAAATGGGGCTTTCGGTTCGTCTCGTCTGAGGACGTGCTAGCTGGGCGCGCTGCGGATGGAAATTGCGCGTGGATCAGCTTTGACGACGGGTGGTGCGAGATGGCGGATGCGCTTCCCGTCCTCGAACGATTCAACGCGCCGGCGAGCGTGTTCATCGCGCCCGGCGAGACGGCGCGCGGGTGGGTGTGGACCGACAATTTGTGGAACTTACTGTCCGATTCCGAATGGCATCAGTGGTACGCGCTCCCGGCGGAAGAGCGGTATGCGCGCGTCGATGCCGCGTGGGCGGGCAGGACGCGTCCGCGCCGTCTCCTTGATGAGGCGGGCGTGCGAAAGCTGGCGGCGCATCCCCTCGTGACGGTGGAGAACCATTTCTGGACGCATCCCAGCGCGCCGCATCGTCCGGAGGCGGAGGTGCTCGACGAACTCGACCGCGCGCAGCGGACGTTGACGGACTGGACGGGCCGCGCGCCGCGTCTCGCGGCATATCCCTTTGGACGCGGCACGCCGTCCCTCGACGCGGCCCTGCGCGCGCGTGGGCTCGTGCCCGTCTACACGCGGCAGGGGCGCGTGACGGCTGAGACGTTCGGCACGTCGCGCAACATGGCGCTCGCGGGCATGACGCGCGCGGAGAACCTCGGACGCATCCTGCAGGCCTGGCCGAAAGTGGGGGTGACGCTGTGAAGATTCTCCACGTCGTACCGGGACTCGGCGATCCGGCCAACGGCATCGCGGCGGCGGCTACGCGCCTTGCGGACGAGCAGCGCGCGCTGGGCGACGAGGTCTCGGTGTCCGCAAGCTGCACGGCTGCCGACTGTCGGCTGTCGGATGTCGTATTCGTACACTCCATGTGGACGCCGCCCGTGTTGCGGGCGTGCCACGCCGCGTTGCGCGCCTGCACGCCGCTTGTGCGCGTGCCGCACGGGTGTTTGAATCCCGCGGCGCTCCACCACAGCGCGTGGAAGAAGGCGCTTGTCTCGCCGCTCGAACGCCATTATATGCGCCGCGCTGCGTGCATCCTCGTGACGACGGAAACGGAGAAGGCTGCCGTCGAACGGTGGATACGCAGCGCGCAGCGCGTCGAAGTGGTGGGCATGGGCATTGATGATCTGCTCATGCCGGATATTCCGGTTATTCCGGATCATCCGGATATTCCGGTTATTCCGGATCATCCGGATATTCCGGATATTCCGGATATTCCGGATTTTCCGGATATTCCGGACTTGCCGCCGAAGCGCATGGATGACGGGCCAAAAACTTTTCTTTTCGTGGGGCGCCTGCATCCCTTGAAGGGCTTGGATATGTTACTCGCGGCATTGCCCACCGGTGCGTTTCTGCGCGTCATCGCACCCGACGTGGATGGCGCGTGGGCACGTTATGAGCGGTTGGCGCGGCGACTCGGAGTTGCCGACCGCGTGACGTTCCTCGGCGTGAAGACGGGTGCGGAGAAGATACGCGAGCTGCGCGCGGCGGATGCGCTCGTGTTGCCCACGCACAGCGAGAACTTCGGGTTTGCGGTGGCCGAGGCGCTCGTGGTGGGTACGCCCGCGATCACCACGAAAGGTGCGCCGTGGGAAGGGCTGGAGGCGCATGGTTGCGGCTGGTGGACGGACGTCAATGCCGCTTCCCTGCGTGCGGCACTTGCGGATTGTGCGTCGCGCGCGCGGGTCGAACTGGCGGAAATGGGCGCGCGCGGACGTGCCTGGATGCTTTCCGATTTCACATGGCGAGCCTGCGCCGAACGTGTGCATCATGCGATAAAAGGAGTCGTGTAGCCAGCCACCTCCGCCCTACATAGGAATGAAGATGAGGATAACTTTGATTGCTTTCGCTGTTGGGAGATTGGGAGTCTCGGAGTTAAGGAGAATATTGTATAATTTCTCCCATCCTCCAAGACTCCTAAACTCCCAACAGCGAAAGCAAATAAGAAAATTCACAATGAAGTTAGAGGCAAGATGAAAAGGACTATGAGTTTGTTATTCGCTTTCGCGTTGTCATGCGGAACGGTGGATGGGGCCGTCAGTAAGATGATGCCCGTGCCGGTCACATACATCATGGTGTGCTGCCACGGGGCGGACAAGGGAACGAAGTTCCTTGCGAACGGCGAATGGGATACGAAGCACGACTATCGGGATTACGCCTTTACGCGGGATCAGATGCGGAAGATCAAAGAGGCTGGAATAAACGTCGTCGGCGTGGACTTCACCAATCCCTCGCAGTGGGACCAGTTCAAGGCGCACCACTGGCCGATGCTGAAGAATGTCGCCAAGGCCGCGGCGGAACTAGACATGCAGTATTTCATCTTCATGGGCAACACGCACGCCCACACGATGAAGTACTGGAACGAAAAGGCGAAGATCGTGTGGGAGACATTCGCGCATGACCGGCACTACCGCAAGTACGGGTTCGGCGACGACCGTCCAATGCTGACGATCTTCCTTCCCGGCAAGGGCTTCAAGAGCCATTTCGAGCGCACACCTGAAAACGAGAAAAACTGGCTCGCGAAGTTCAGGATCGGCACGTGTCAGGTGAACGATCCGATCGTTCCGACGCCGACCGACGGCTGGGGTTACCGCAACATGTCCGCAGGTTCCACCGACCTTGCGCGCTTCGTCGCACCGAACTCGGGCGTGGGTCCGAAGGAGTGGGCGCGCGTGGACGCGAACGAGTGGCGCAGGCGCGTGAAGTGGTGCCTTGGCGCGAAGGAGTATGCCGTCATCGGCACATACGACGACACATGCGACTGTATTTTCTGGGGCATCGCCGATGTCAGGAATGCTCGGAACAAAATACACGTGCATGAATCCACAAAGTCCGACCCATACGCCTACTACAATATCGTCAAGGAAGAGCTCGGCGGGCGAGCGAACAGGATTTCAAAAACAAGTAAATAAGGAGCATGATGAAACAGAACATGATTGTAAGAACCGCGATGGCGACGATTGTCGGACTGTGCGGGTGCGCACTGTTCAGGAGGGAGCCGCCACCCAACATGTTGACGCCCGAAGAGGAGGTTCAGGGATGGATTCTCCTCTGGGACGGAGAGTCTCTCACAAACAGCTGGGTGGACGTTTCTGCTGGCAGCTCGAACTTCACGGCGCGCGGGTGGTGTACAACGAACGACGCGCTTGTGGCGTCCGCCGGGGCGGACGCCATCCGAACGGCGGATTCCTTCAAGGACTTCGACTTCAAGGTCGACTATCGTCTGTCTCCTGGGGCGTCAGGCCAAATCCTGTACTTCCACAACGCCGAGACGAACGTCGACACGTCGATCGCCTACCCGCTGACGCCTTTGCCGCCCGATGCAAAGGATCCTCTTGCGTGGCAGACGGTGCGCATCGTCGCGCGCCGGAAACCTGTCACGCACTGGCTTGACGGGAAGATCGTAGACCGGAAAAAACGCGATGACGCCGAGTTGCGGGGACGCATTGTCCTTGAGCCGGACGGCGGCACGGTCGAGTTCCGCAATTTAAAGATTCGTACATTTGGGAAATGGTGACTGCACGGACGGCATTTTTGTGGTATAATATTCGGCAAGGAATATCAGCTACATGAATAAAGTCCGGCAAATAGATGTCGATCGCGGTGTGGCGTTCGGCGATGGTTCGTTGACGTTCGTCGCGGGCCCGTGCGTGATTGAGAGCCGTCGAATGGCCCTCGATCTCGCGGCGCGTCTCGTAGAGGTCGCCAACGACCTTTCGGTCAACTATGTCTTCAAGGCGAGTTTCGACAAGGCGAACCGCACTAGCGTGGACTCCTTCCGCGGCCCCGGCATCGATGCGGGGCTGGACATACTTGCCGAGATACGCGAGACGTTCGAGGTGCCGGTGCTGACGGACGTACACGAGCCCTGGCAGTGCGCGCGCGCGGCGGAGGTGTGCGATGTGCTGCAGATTCCCGCGTTCCTTGTGCGGCAGACGGATCTCGTGGTTGCTGCGGGCGAGACGGGTGCCGTGGTGAACGTGAAGAAGGGGCAGTTCATGGCCCCTGAGGACATGGCGAACGTCGTGAAGAAAATCGAGTCCACGGGCAATCGGCGCATCGTCCTCTGCGAGCGCGGGGCGAGCTTTGGTTACCGCAATCTCGTGGCGGACATGCGCTCGTTGCTGATAATGCGCGACCTCGGCTACCCGGTGATCTTCGACGCGACGCACTCGGTGCAGCGTCCCGGCGGCCTCGGCACGGGGTCCGGCGGCGACGGCAAGTACGCGCCCGCGCTCGCTCGCGCGGCCGTGGCGACGGGCGTGGACGGCGTGTTCATGGAGACGCACGTCAACCCGAAGAAGGCTCTTTCCGATGCGGCGAACGCGATCGCCTTCAAGGAAGTGAAGGCGTTGTGGAAGAAACTGCTGGCGATCCATGGAATTGTGCGAGGGTGAAAACGAAAATGGCAGGCAAAGCGCATAGATTCCTCGTGTGGGCGGCGGGCGTGCTGGCGGCGGGTGCGGCGGTGGCTGCGTTCTCAAGCGAACGCTGGCTCGCGGAGCGGGCAGACGACTCCGACATGCTGCGTCTGAGGGCGGCGTTTGCCGAGTGCGCGAAGAAGGTCGTCGCGCCGGCCGAGAATGTGTCCATGGTGCTAGAATCGTATCCAGACGGCACGGCCAAGTCGCGTATCACGGCCGCGCGCGCTATGATCTTCTCCGACTCAAGCTACATCTGGGCGGAGAAAATACGCCTTGAGCAGTTTGATGTGACCGGCACGAACAGGACGGCGCGGCTTGACGCCGAGAATTGTCTGGTGGACCGTGCGACGAAGACCGGCTGGGTGGACGGCAACGCCGACATGCTGTACGGCGACGCCACGGTGAAGGGGAGAGGCATCTATTTTTCGCTGACACGCGAGTTCATCAAGATCTTCTCGCAGTCGGAGATACGTACCAAAGGCGGAAAGATCAACCCTGGGAGACTCATTAAGAAATGAAACATCTTTCGTTTATAGCAATCTGCGCAGCCTGCGTGGCAACCGTTGGCGCTGTTGATTTGGCGGACTTGATCATACCGTCGCCAGCACCCGCTAAGGAGACCGTCAATCCCGATGACGTGATGCTGCGCCGTCCCGAGGGACGCAATCGTGCCGACATGGAGGCGCGCGCCAAGGCTGCGGCCGCCGCTGCGGAAGCTCAGGAACGCGCGAAAGCGGAAGCCGAGGCAAAGGCGAAGGCCGAGGCTGAGAGGAAAGCCAAGGAAGAGGCCGCCAGGGCCGCTGCGGAGGCGGAAGCCAAGGCGAAGGCCGAGGCCGAGAGAAAGGCTCAGGAAGAGGCCGCCAAGGCCGCTGCGGAGGCGGAAGCCAAGGCAAAGGCCGAAGCCGAGAGGATGGCACAGGAAGAGGCTGCCAAAGCCGCTGCGGAGGCGGAAGCCAAGGTGAAAGCCGAAGCAGAGACGAAGAAGCAGGAAGTGTCGGCGTCAGGCAAGGACAAGCCCGGCAAGGACAAAAAGGACAAGAAGTCAGATAAGAAGGCAAAGGTAAAAGTCAACGCTCCGCGTACGGGGCGCGATGCCGTGATCACGAGCGAGCGCACGGACTACGACCGCAAGGAGGGCATCATCCTCTTCGACCGCAACGTGTTCGTGGACGACGAGCAGTACCAGATGCATGCGGACAGGCTGTTCGTGTTCCTGGACGGTACGAATGACCTCAAGCGCATCGTTGCGATCGGGAATGTGTCAATCACGAACGAGGCGCGCACGGCGTCCTGCTCGAAAGCGGTGTTCACTAAGGCGGCGTCGAAGATCGTGATGTACGGCGACGATACCACGAACGCGAAGCTGTCTGACCCGTCGCAGCGCGGCGGCATGGTGGAGGGCAAGAAGATCACCTTCTGGCTCGACGCCGAACAGGTGTCGGTGGAGGGATCCACCGTGAACCTGCCTGGCGGCATGTTGAAGGGGAAGGATCCCAAGAAACTTCTGGAGCACGGGAAGTAGGCGGAGTGCGAAAGAGATGGATGACCCCGTAATCAGAGCCATGACGGAAATGGCGCGCGAAAGCGAGAAGGCCCCCGACCTCGTCGCAAAGGGGCTGGTGAAGTCTTATGGCGACCGCACGGTGGTTAACGGCATGTCGATGGAAGTGCGGTGCGGCGAGATCGTGGGGTTGCTTGGACCCAACGGCGCGGGGAAGACGACGACGTTCTACATGATCGTGGGCCTCGTGAAGCCCAACGAGGGAAGCGTGGTCTTCCGCGGCGAGGACGTGACGCGCCTGCCCGTGTTCCAGCGCGCGCGCAGGGGTCTTGGCTATCTCGCGCAGGAGGCGAGCGTGTTCCGCAAGCTCAGCGTGTGGAACAACGTGATGGCGATCCTCGAGACGCTGGACATGAAGCGGGCCGACCGCACGGCGCGCTGCGAGGAGCTGCTTTCCACGCTTGACCTGATGAAGGTGGCGAAGCAGCCGGCGTACACGCTTTCCGGTGGCGAGCGGCGCAAGCTGGAGATCGCGCGCGCGCTCGTGCGGCGTCCGTCGATCCTGATGCTGGATGAGCCGTTCGCGGGGGTGGACCCGCTCGCCGTCCACGACATTCAGGAGATCGTGCGCGGGCTCCGCAACCAGGGGCTCGGCATCATCATCACGGACCACAACGTGCGCGAGACGCTCAACGTGGTGGACCGAGCCTATCTGGTGTACGATGGCAGGCTGCTCTGCGAGGGCACGAGCGAGTACCTTGTCAACGACGAGGACGCCCGCCGTCTCTACCTCGGCGAGGATTTCAGGATGTAACAAGAACCAACCAACAAGGAGGAAACAGATGAGTATTGAAGTTACGATGCGCCACAGCGACGTGAAGATCGAGTCGCTCAAGGAATATGCGCAGATGCGCATGGAGAAGCTGCAGCAGGCCTTTCCTAAGGTCACGAAGATCTCGATAGTGATCGACGTCGACGTGAAGAAGCACATGTACATGGCCGAAGTCGTGGCTAACCGCCTCGGCGAGACGGCAGTGGGCGCGAAGGAGTTCAGCGAATCCGGCAAGAGCGTGATCGACGCCGCGGCCGCGCGCGCAGAGCGCCAGCTGTTGAAGATGCGCGTGAAGGCGCGCAAGGGCAACGTGCGCGCCGCGCGCGCCGGTTCCCCGCGCAACTAAAACGCCGGAAGGTCCGATGGCTGACGCCGCGAAAGAGGCCGAACCCCGGTCGTTCACGCTCCGCGATTTTGTCGAGTCGGGGCGTGAGCGTCTGCACCTCGACGTAGTCGTGGGCGGGGAGGGGTTGCGGCACGAGGTGCAAGAGCCGATGTGCAATCGGCCCGGCCTCGCGCTGACTGGTTTCTACGGGTGTTTTGCCTGGCGTCGGCTCCAGGTGATCGGGCGGGCCGAGCAGGCCTATCTCGAGAGCCTGCCGTCCGACGAAAGAATCGCTCGCGTAAAGGCCCTCATCCACCGCGGCGCCTACTGCATCATCTTCGCCAACGGCATGCAGGTGCCGGATGGCCTGGAGGCTGAGGCGGCTGCGGCGGGGGCGGCCGTGATGCGCACGGACCTCTTGACGCGCGAATTCTTCCACCAGAGCACGTTCGTGCTGGAAACGCTGCGCGCGCCTAAGATTCGCATGTACGCGACCACCGTCGAGGTGGCCGGTCTCGGCGTGCTGATCGAGGGCGCGGCCGGCCTAGGCAAGAGCGAGACGGCACTTGGCCTCATCAAGCGCGGTAACGCGCTGGTGGCGGACGACTTCACGTGCATCCGCAAGGACGTGGCAATCAATGCGATCTTCGCCTCCGCGAGCGAAGTGACGCGCAACTACATGGAAATACGCGGAATTGGCATTATCAACGTACCGAAGGTGTTCGGCGTGACGGCAGTGCGCGGCGAGAAGAGGATCGACCTCGTAATCTCGCTCCGCCGCATGGAGGACGTCAACGGCGAACTCGACCGCACCGGCCAGGAACGCCGCACGCGGACGATCCTCGGCGTTGAGGTGCCGCAGATCACGATCCCGGTTTCGGCCGGTCGCGACCTAGTGAACCTGATTGAAACCGCAGCGCAGCAGTACAAGCTGCTGGCGAGCGGTTATGACGCCGTGAAGGACCTTGACTCGCGCATCTGCGCCCGTGCCGAGGCCGCCGGTGCACAGACAGACGGGAGGGCCTAATGGCTGACGACAAACTGACAAAAGAACTCACGCTCAAGAACAAGTACGGCATGCACGTGCGGCCGGCTGGGCTGTTCGCGAAGATCGCCTCGCGCTTCAACGCGGACGTGGAGGTGGAGAAGGACGGCAACGTGGTGAGCGGAAAATCCATCATGGCGCTCATGACGCTCGAGGCTGTGTGCGGAACGACGCTCAAGGTCACGGCCTCGGGGCCTCAGGCCAAAGAGGTGCTGGAGGAGCTGGAGGCGCTGGTCTCCCGCAAGTTCGACATCCCTGACGAGCAGTGAGCGATTGTCCGAACACGGACGCGCCATCCGGGCGCGCGGCGTCGGCGACGGTTTCCGTCTCCGGCCTTGCCACGTCCCGCGGCTTTGCCGCAGGGCCCGTGTTCCTCTATTCTAAAAACAGCGCTCTCGCCGTTCCTGAGTACATCCTTTCCGATGCCGACGTGGAGGCTGAGCTTAGCCGCTACCGGGCGGCCCTTGCTGAGACGCGCCGCCAGATCGAGGAGCTGGCTGCTAAGTTAAAGTCCGATGCAGACGGCATCGCGTCCGACGTTCTCGCCAATCACCTGCTCCTTCTGGACGACCCCGTGGCCAATGCCGCTGTGGAGCGCAGGATTAGGGACGAGCGTCTCAACGCCGAGGCTGCAATCCGCCGCACGACGGACGACTTCCGCGCGATGTTCGCCAAAATGAAGGACGAGTATCTCCGTGAACGCCAGCGGGACGTCGAGGACATAGAGTCCCGCATGATACGAATCCTGCTGGGCTGCGGCGATTCGGCGTTCAAGCACGTCACAAGCCCCGTCATTGTGGTGGCGGACGACCTCACTCCGTCCGAGACCGTAACTTTCCCCCGCGAGCTGATTCTCGGCTTCGCCACGAACCGCGGCTCCGCCACGTCGCACGCGGCCCTGCTCGCCCGTGCGTTGGGGATTCCGGCTGTAGTGGGGCTTGGCGACATCACGTCCCGCGTTCAGGCAGGCGACATCATTCAGCTGGACGGCTCGACTGGCGTCGTCACCGTCAACCCGGACGCGCAGACGCGCGCCGCTTTCGACCGCCATGCGAAGAGCGAACAGGAGCTGCTCGCGCGCATTGAGAAGGATGACGTGGACGCAAGGGGAACCTCCGTGCCGTCCGTGCGGCTGTGCGCGAACGTGCAGCCGGGCGTGTCGATCAAAGACCTTTCTTCATACGGTGCGCAGGGCATAGGGCTCTACCGCAGTGAGTACCTCTGGCTGGGAGGGGAGGCCGATCCCGACGAAGAAGAGCAGGTCGCCGCCTATTCCGAGGCCGCTCGGTCGGCGGCGGAACTCGGTGCCGACGCGCGAGTCGTCTTCCGCGTTCTTGATCTCGGCGGGGACAAGATGCAGCGCGGACAGCGCGTCCACGAGTCCAACCCGTTCCTCGGCAACCGGTCCATCCGTTACCTGCTTTCGCACCGCGAAGTGTTCCACGTGCAGTTGCGCGCCATCCTGCGCGCGAGCGCGCACGGACCGAGCGCAGTGATGTACCCCATGATCGCCACGCTTGATGAACTGCGTGATGCGAATGCGGAACTTGTCCGAGCGATGGAGTCCTTGCGCGCCGATGGCATCCCGTTTGACGCGAAGATTCCGCGCGGCATGATGGTAGAGGTGCCGTCCGCCGCGCTCAATGCGGACGCCTTCGCGAAGGAATGTGACTTTTTCTCCATTGGCACGAACGATCTTGTGCAATATACTATGGCGGCGGATCGCGCGAACGAGCGCGTCTCGTACCTCTACCAGCCGGCGAATCCTGCCGTGATACGCCTTGTGGACATGACGGTGCGTGCTGCGCGCGCAGCTGGAATCCCAGTGGCGGTGTGCGGCGAGTCGGCCTCCGACCCAGTACTGGGCGTTCTCTGGATGGGCCTTGGCGTGACGGAGCTTTCCATGAGCGCGGGCTACATCCCGCCTGTCCGGAAGGTACTCCAGGCGGTTTCAATGGACGATGCGCGCGCATTGGCTGAGCGAGTGCGGGGATATGGGGCATCCCGAGCTGCAGCGGAGATCTACGCGGAGTGTCGCGCGTTGGTGCTCTCTAAGGTACCAGAGTTCGAGGAAATGCAGTCGTTTTTCACCGCTGGCTGACGCCAGTTTGGTCTTCGCCGGGGCCTTCTGTCCCGTCCGTTTTGAAATTCTAGGATTTCGCGCTTGAATTTGCCGGGGAATAATCCTATAATAAACATTCATTTTTCATCCAACCAGAAGAAGGAAAAAAGAGAACATGGCTAAGAAGATCATGGTCGACGGCAACACCGCGGCCGCTCAGATCGCCTTCGCGTGCAGCGAAGTGGCGGCGATCTACCCGATCACCCCGTCATCGCCGATGGCGGAAACGTGCGACGAACTGGCTGCGCACGCCAAGACGAACATCTGGGGCTCGATCCCCTCGATCGTCGAGATGGAGTCCGAAGGCGGCGCCGCCGGCGCGGTGCACGGTTCGCTCACGACCGGCTCGCTCACCACGACGTTCACGGCTTCGCAGGGTCTCCTGCTGATGATCCCGAACATGTACAAGATCGCGGGCGAGCTCACCCCGACCGTGTTCCACGTGTCCGCGCGTTCCCTCGCGTGCCAGGGCCTCTGCATCTTCGGCGACCAGGGCGACGTGATGGCGTGCCGCCAGACCGGCTTCGCGATGCTCTGCTCCAACAGCGTCCAGGAGGCGCACGACATGGCGATGGTCGCGCACGCGTCCACGCTCGAGAGCCGCGTGCCGTTCCTCCACTTCTTCGACGGCTTCCGCACCTCGCACGAGGTCCAGAAGATCGACGAGATCCCGATGGAGACGATCCGCGAGATGATCGACGACAAGTACGTCGAGGCCTTCCGCGCCCGCGCCCTCGACCCCGAGCATCCGACGATGCGCGGCACGGCGCAGAACCCGGACATGAACTTCCAGGGCCGCGAGAGCTGCGAGAAGTACTATGTCGCCACGCCCGCGATCGTCCAGAAGTACATGGACAAGCTCGCGAAGCTCACGGGCCGCGCGTACAAGCTCTACGACTACGTCGGCGCGCCCGACGCCGAGTACGTCACGATTGCGATGGGTTCCGGCTGCGACACGCTGCACGAGACCGTTGACGCGCTCGTCAAGGAAGGCAGGAAGGTCGGCCTCATCAAGGTGCACCTCTACCGTCCGTTCTCCATGAAGGACTTCGTCGCCGCCATCCCCGAGACGGTCAAGTGCATCACGGTGCTCGACCGCACGAAGGAGCCCGGCGCGAACGATCCGCTCTACCTCGACGTCTGCGCCGCGATCGGCCAGGCCAAGCAGGACGGCGTCGTCTCCTTCAAGTACCCGAAGGTGCTCGCCGGCCGTTACGGCATCGGCTCGAAGGACTTCACGCCGCAGATGTGCAAGAAGATCTACGACAACATGCTCGAGGCGAAGCCGCTCGACCACTTCGTCGTGGGCATCGTCGACGACGTCACGGGCCGCTACATCCTCGGCGACGAGTCGTTCGTCGTCCCGAAGGGCGACCGCAAGGAGTGCATGTTCTGGGGCCTCGGCGCCGACGGCACGGTGGGCGCGAACAAGAACTCCATCAAGATCATCGGCAACTACACCGAGAACTACGCGCAGGGCTACTTCGAGTACGACTCCAAGAAGTCCGGCGGCGTGACGATCTCGCACCTCCGCTTCGGCTCGGACATGATCCGCTCGCCGTACTTCATCAACTCGGCCGACTTCACGGCGTGCCACTGCTTCCCGTACCTCGAGAAGTACGACATGCTCAAGGCCGCGAAGCCCGGCTCCGTGTTCCTCCTCGCCTCGCCCTACACGGCGGCCGAGATCTGGGACCACATGCCCGACGAGGTCGAGCAGGCGATCATCGACAAGAAGCTCAAGTTCTACGTGATCAACGCGGCGAAGATCGCCCTTGAGAACGGCATGGGCACGCGCACGAACACCGTGCTGCAGACCGCGTTCTTCAAGCTCTCCGGCATCAAGCTCGCGAAGGCCGACGGCACCGAGCTCGACCCGATTCAGGTCCTCAAGGACTACGCCGAGAAGGCGTACTCCAAGAAGGGCCAGGAAGTCGTGGAGATGAACTGGAAGTGCATCGAGGCGGCGAGCGCCGCCATCGAGGAGGTCAACTACCCGGCCGCCCCCGCCGGCAAGCTCAAGATGCCGCCGATCGTCGCCGCCGAGGCGCCCGAGTTCATCAAGAAGGTCACGGCGAAGATGATCGCGCAGAAGGGCAACGAGCTGCCTGTCTCGGCGATTCCGGACGATGGCACGTGGCCGACTGCAACGACGCAGTGGGAGAAGCGCAACGTGGCGGCGTTCATCCCGCAGTGGGATCCGTCCGTGTGCATCCAGTGCGGACAGTGCTCCATCATCTGCCCGCACGCCGCGATCCGCATGAAGGTGTACGGCGCCGACAAGCTCGCCGGCGCGCCGGCCACGTTCAAGAGCGCCGACGCCAAGACGCCCAAGATGAAGGCCCTCGGCGAGAAGGTGACCGTCCAGTGCGCCCCCGAGGACTGCATGGGCTGCAAGCTCTGCGTCGTCAAGTGCCCGATGGCCGCCAAGGGCGCGCTCAAGATGGTCGAGC
Source organism: uncultured Lentisphaerota bacterium (assembly GCA_946413265.1). GTDB lineage: Bacteria > Verrucomicrobiota > Kiritimatiellia > RFP12 > UBA1067 > RUG572. The sequence continues at coordinate 5,908 of CAMKJU010000066.1, read as the reverse complement.
AGATCCCGCTCCGCCAGAGCGAGGCCGAGAACTGGAAGTTCTTCCTCGAGCTGCCGGACGTCGATCCCGCGAAGCTCGACACGAAGCAGGTCCTCGACTCCCAGCTGAAGCGTCCGCTCTTCGAGTTCTCGGGCGCCTGCTCGGGCTGCGGCGAGACGCCCTACATCAAGCTGCTCACGCAGATCTGCGGCGACCGCCTCCTCATCGCGAACGCGACTGGCTGCTCGTCCATCTACGGCGGTAACCTGCCGACCACCCCGTACTGCCAGCGCAAGGACGGCAAGGGCCCGTCGTGGTCCAACTCGTTGTTCGAGGACAACGCGCAGTTCGGCATGGGCATGCGCGTCTCCGCCGACAAGCTCTACGGTTTCGCCTTCGAGCTCGTCGAGAAGCTGCTCGCGAACGACAAGACCCCCGCCGAGATGAAGGCGTGCCTCGAGAAGATCAAGGCCGTCGACCAGCACGACGAGAAGGGCCAGGGCGTCGAGCAGATGCGCGCGCTCGTCGCGGAGCTCAAGGGCTACCTCAAGGCCGGCAAGGACGCGGGCTGCGACCTCTGCGCCCAGCTCCTCTCGGTGGCGGACAACCTCGTCCGCAAGTCCGTGTGGGTCATCGGCGGCGACGGCTGGGCCTACGACATCGGCTACGGCGGGCTCGACCACGTCCTCGCCTCGGGTCGCAACGTCAAGGTGCTCGTGCTCGACACGGAAGTGTACTCCAACACGGGCGGCCAGGCCTCCAAGTCCACGCCGACCGGCGCGATCGCGAAGTTCGCGGCGTCCGGCAAGGTGCAGGCCAAGAAGAACCTCGGCCTCATGCAGATGCAGTACAAGAACGTGTACGTGGCGTACGTCTCGATGGCCGCGAACCCGGCCGCGACGGTGAAGGCCTTCAACGAGGCCGAGAACTACGACGGCCCCGCGATCATCATCGCCTACGCGCACTGCATCGAGCAGGGTCTCAACACGGCGACCGGTCCGGCGCACCAGGTGGCGGCGGTTGATTCCGTCCACTTCCCGCTCTGGCGCTACGACCCGCGCAAGGCGGCCGAGGGCAAGAACGGCCTCACGCTCGACTCGAAGGACAAGAGCGACACGGTCTCCTTCGCCGCGAACGCGGTGTCGAAGGAGCTCGGCGAGAACCGCTTCCGCCAGCTCGTGAAGATCGCCGGACCCGACAAGGCCAAGGAGATGCTCGAGAAGGCCGAGGCCGGCTTCAAGGAGAACTACAAGCTCCTCACCGAGCTTGCCGCGCTCCCCGTGCTGTAATCGGTAGGGCGGTCGCCCCGCGACCGCCGTTTGGAAGGCCCGCTCGCCGAGCGGGCCGCAAAGGGAGGGTCGCGCTTGTCGCGGCCTTCCTTTTATTTTTATACGACTGGACGGCGGTGCGCAAGTGTGGTATACTCACATCATGATTCAATCTCGGAAACGGTTTCTTTTGATGCAGAGACGTGATTTCATCAAGGTCGGCGCCGCTGCGGCAACGGCCGCGCCGGCAATTGTGAGTGCTGCCGCGGCGCCCCAGAAAGTGCGCATGGGCTTCATCGGCGTGGGCAACCGCGGCACGCAGTTGTTGCACCTGTTCATGCGCCAGCCGGACGTGGAGGTCACAGCCCTCTGCGACGTATACGAGCCATTCCTCAAACGCGACGATTCCGCGTTCGACCCGAAGTTCCTCGACTGGGGACTGAAGGACCGTCTGCCGGTCTTCAAGGGAAAGGACGGAGCGCTGCTGTCTGACGAGAAGCGCATTCTCGATTCCGTGAAGTCGCGCACCTGCAAGCTATATGCGGACTACCGACGTCTCCTTGAGGACTCGAACGTAGACGCGGTCTGCATCGCTACGCCCGACCACTGGCATGCTATCATCGCGATTGACGCGATAAAGGCCGGCAAGGACGTCTATTGCGAGAAGCCGCTCACCGCCACCGTGGCCGAAGGCCGCGCCATGGTGAACGCCCAGAAGGCGTCGAAGCAAATCGCGTGCGTGGGACTCAACCGGCGCGGCAGTGCCGTCTACCGCAAGCTGAAGGGCGAGATTGACAGCGGCAAGTGCGGCACATTCCGCGTGGGCCGCGCAGCGCGCGTATCCAACCTCTTCCCGAACGGCATTGGCAAATGCCCCCCTTGCCAGCCCCCGAAGGGTTTTGACTGGGACAAGTGGCTCGGGCCGCGCGCGTTCCGTCCGTACAAGTACACGACCGCGCCGTACTACTTCCGCTGGCACGGGGATTTCTCGAGCCAGATGGGCAACTGGGGCGTACACTACCTGGACGCGCTGCGCTGGATGATGGGCGAGGTCGCGCCGAGCGCCGTCACGGCCGTTGGCGGACAGTACTTCCTCGACCACGACGGCGACATCCCCGACACGATGGAGGTCACGTTTGAGTTCCCCGACAAGAAGCTCATCCACTTCATGATATACGAGGGCAGCACGGCACGTCCGATCTTCACGCGCGAGCTTGAGCTTCAGGGATCCGACGGCGCAATCTACGCGAACGAGCGCGGATACGACATTTTCCCGCAGAGGGGCCGCGAGTTCGGCAACCCCAAGAAACCTCTCTTCGGCGAGCAGCACTATGAGTCCAAGGAGATGCAGGCCGATGACGGCAGCGACAGCATCTGCACGTCCGTCGTGATACGTGACTTCCTTGACCGCGTCAAGGACCGCGGCACGCCGCTCTGCACGCTTGAGGACGGGCATCGCTCTACCTGCTTCGCCCACCTCGCGAACATTGCCCTTCGCATGGGCCAGCGCCTTGAATGGGATCCCGCCTCCGAGAAGTTCACGAACTGTCCGAAGGCTAATGAGCTGCTGTCCTATACGTATCGTGACGGGTATGCGCTTGGATGACCCAAAAGAAATGGGAGCGTGATCATGGATATGACAAATGACGTGGCAAAAGCCGAGAAGAAGATTGTCGCCGTTCTGGCACGCATGCTGGTTGTCCCGCCTGAGTCAATCAAGACGGACGCGCGCTACCAAGAGCTTTGCAACAATGATCCTGATTCTGTGCATGCGTTCGCCGTGCAGGTTGAACAGGCCCTGGGCGTTATCGTCGGCGATTCCGTCCTTGACGCTAATCCTACTGTCGCCGAACTGGCCTCATACTGTGCTGTGCACAAGGCAGATGCGAATGGCGGACGGCGCTACGTGGTGGTGTGTCGGATGCCGGACGGTAGCGTGCGCGAGCGCATCTACAGTGCACATGGGCACGAGAAGGCCGTGCAGCAGGCGATGGATGACGGTGCAGAGGCGGTGCTGTCGGTCGAACGCGAGGACGTTGAGGATGGTTCGCCGCTGAAGGAGCGGCATCTAAGCAGTGTTTTGTTGCCGATTCTAATTGGAATTATCCTGGCCGGCATGGTTTTCTTTTTCTTCTGGTGGCGCAACGGTCGTCCGCGCCTCTGGTAGAAAAATGAATCCATACGCTTCGCCATGCTCATGGCGCTTTTCTTCTACGCAAGTGGGTACTGGCTTTGCGTCGGCCTATTGTGGTATAATAGAGTGTCTTTCAACACCAAAGGAAGTTAACATGGAAGTTCGTTACACGACAGGCAAGAACGAATACCGGCGCATGACCACCGAGGAACTGCGCGCGGCGTTCCTCAACACCAAGCTCTACGAGAAGGGCAAGGTGAACCTGATGTACTGCGAAGTCGAGCGCGGCATCGCCGGCTTCGCGGTGCCCACCACGAAGCCGCTCGGTCTCCCGGCGGGCAAGGAGCTTGCAAGCGACTACTTCTGCGAGCGCCGCGAACTCGGCATCCTCAACATCGGCGGCGCGGGCACGGTGACCGTGGACGGCAAGAAGTACGCGTTGCGTCCGCTCGACGTCCTCTACGTGGGCAAGGGCGCGAAGAAGGTACTGCTCGCCTCGAAGTCGGCGAAGAAGCCGGCGGAGTTCTACCTCGCCTCGTATCCTGCGCACAAGGAGTATCCCACGAAGCTCATCAAGTTCGAGGACGCGAACCACCGCCATCTCGGCACGGTCGAGGACTGCAACGTGCGCACGATCCACCAGTTCATCCTCCCCGGCAAGTGTGACAGCTGTCAGCTCGTGATGGGCTTCACGCGACTCGAGCCGGGCAGCAACTGGAACACGATGCCCGCGCACACGCACGAGCGGCGCACGGAGATGTACATGTACTTCGACATCGCGCCGGACGCCACGGTGTTCCACTTCATGGGCGCGGGCGACGAGACGCGACACCTCGCGATGCACAACCACGACGTGGTGGTGAGCCCGATGTGGTCGATCCACGCGGGCGTGGGCACGCGCGCGTACACCTTCTGCTGGGCCATGGGCGGCGAGAACCAGGTGTTCGATGACATGGACGGCATCGCGATCAGCGCGTTGCGGTGAGTTGGCAGTTGATAGTTGGTAGTTGATAGTTGGTAGTTTGAAAAGAAAGGACTAAAAATGATTCTGGATCAATTCAAGCTGGACGGCAAGGTGGCCGTCGTGACGGGCGCGGGGCGCGGCATTGGCCAGGCGTACGCGCTGGGTCTCGCCGAGGCGGGCGCGGACATCGCGATCGTCGACGTGGTCGACATGACCGAGACGGCGGAGAAGGTCAAGGCGCTCGGCCGGAAGGTCCTCTGCGTCAAGGCGGACCTCTCGAAGGGCGAGAAGGAGAGCCCGAAGATCGTCGCGAAGGTGGTGAAGGCGCTCGGCCGCCTCGACATCCTCGTGAACAACGCGGGCATCATCCGCCGCGAGCCGTTCGTGGAGCACTCGGCCAAGAACTGGAACGACGTGATCTCGATCAACCTCTCCACGCCGTTCTTCCTCTCGCAGGCGGCGGCGCGCCAGATGATTGCGCAGGGCCAGGGCGGCAAGATCATCAACATCGGCTCGATGCTCTCGTTCCAGGGCGGCATTCTCATCCCCGGCTACGCGGCGGCGAAGGGCGGCATCAAGTCGCTCACGATGCTCATGGCGAACGAGCTCTCGAAGCACGGCATCTGCGTGAACGCGATCGCGCCGGGGTACATCGCCACGGAGAACACGCGTCCGATCCGCGAGGACAAGAAGCGCAACAAGGCGATCCTCGACCGCATCCCGGCGGGACGCTGGGGCACGCCGGACGACCTGAAGGGCCTCTGCGTGTTCCTCGCCTCCCCGGCGAGCGACTATGTGACCGGATTCATGTACGCCTGCGACGGAGGCTGGCTCGCGCGGTAACGAACAGACATGAAGATTCTCACGCGATATATCCTTCGGGAGTTCTGCGTCCCGCTGTTCTATTGCATGATGGGCTTCATTTCCATCTACCTCCTGTTCGAGCTGTTCGGTTCGTTCAGCCGGCTTATGGCGGCGAAGCCCGGTTTCCCGACGGCGGTGGCGTATTTTGCGGGGTATTTTGCGCCGTATTTCCAGTGGATTGCGCCGGCGTGCCTGATGCTGGCCCATGATTTACGGAGACTACCCATCATTTGAAGAGATACTCCTGACTATCAAGAAACTTGAATCAGAGCTTAATGCATTAGCATAGTATTCTTGTCACGGACAAGGACAATCATCTATGTGGCGAACGCCCTCGACGACCGCGCGGGCGTATGCACGGGTGCTTTCCAGCATGATGGCAATTTTCTTCATGCGGACAGTATAGCATTCGGTTTTAGATTGTGCAAGTACTACTTTATATTTTTACAAGTTTTAGGTTTCGCCATGCGGAAGCGGGTATGATAAAATTCTCGTGACACTCCAAAAGTGTTTGGAGTGCCGTAACAATAAGGATCGTTGTATGAAGTCTAGAAAACACGAGACAATGTTGGTGTACGGCAAAGTTGCCGCGCACCATGCGCGACGAGCCGCCTTGCGTGTTTCTGTCTCTGAACTTCAAACTCCAAACAAACAACTTCAACCAAACCGCCCACACGGGTAAACACCGAAAGGAAAACT
>CAMKJU010000065.1 GCA_946413265.1 uncultured Lentisphaerota bacterium | reverse complement strand
ACGCCGTCTTATCGACATACACGTAGCCCCTGCGGCGGATCTCGCCGAAGTCGTTGGAATCTTTGTTGACCGTCTGCATGGCGCATATTATACCAAAAATCCCCGCTGTGCGCCGTACTATTTCAAGTGATGTCAGATTCGTGCGCGGAAGCAATCACCGGAAGCGGATTGTGAAGCCTTTGGGCACGTAATTGAAGAGCGCGTAGTTGCGCGCCAACACGCGGCCGCCGCGGTCGTAGGCCACGAGCGAAAGACAGTTGCGGCGGTTGTTGCCCACCACCAGCGCGTCGGCGGCGAATCTTCCGCGCACCTCGCCCGCCTGCGCGTCAAACGTACCGAGGACGTGTCCGTTCAGGATCGCCTTGACCCTATAGGCGCGTCTGACGCCGACCGTGAAGACGCTCCGGCCCTCTTCGATGCGGGGCTGGATCTCGAAGGCGTCCGGCACGTAGGAATGCGTCTGGCTCGAGTTCCTAAGCGACGCCATCAGCGTCGCCACGTCGACGAACTGGCGGTCCATCCACGCAAGCCTCTTCGCGTGGAAGTCCTTGAGGATCGCCACGTCCCCGTCAAAGGTGCGGGTGACGTTCGCGGTGTCCTTGCGCGGTGCCCACAGCCTTTCGTCAACCGCAGCCGACCGCCGCACGGTGGCAATCGCCTGGTCGAACGTTCCGCCGTCGGCATACGTCGCCGCATAGCGGTCGCGTACTTCCTGATATCTTTCCCAGACGCGCAGACAGAACCACGGATCCGTCGTCCACTCGCGGTTCATGTTGGCCACGCCGCCGCCAGCACTGCGCCACTTCTCGCAGGTGTTGGGGACCGTGCGCGAATACGAGCCCCAGTCGTAGTCCCACACAGGTCCCCACGTGAGCTTGCCGCCGCGGTCGATGTAGGCATAGCGGCTTTTCTGGCCCATGTCGCCGTTGTCGAAGAGCTCGTTCACGAGGAAAAAGTCCACCATCGAGTCCACGTCGCAGAGCTCGCTCCAGTGGCGACCGTCCGCCGTGCAGCCGTCCCACGACGTGATGGCCGAGAAGTAGTTCTGAAGGTAGTTTTTGCTCCAGGCGAGCATCTTCGCCGAGGTGTTGAGGTATTCAGGACGGTTTGCCATCGTGTGCATGGTCAGCGAACCGGCGGCGACGTCGAAGCAGGTCACCTCGTCGGCCTCTGTCGAGAACTCGAAGATATACCCTCCCGTGATGTCGATCGAACCCGGCTGGGCGTCCAGCGCGGCGTCGATGGCCGAAAGGTCGGTCTCGGTCGCGCCGTACTCCTCCGCGGCGTCTTCCCAGTCGTAGATGTTCACGCGGTCGGACGCTATGCGTATGTGCTCGCAGAACTGGTACGTGCCGAGCAATTTGCCGTTCAGCACGCAGTCCACCCAGGTCGAGCGCATCCCGAGGCCGCCGATCTCCCGCGCGAAGTCGTAGGGAAGCTTGTTGCGCGTCTGCGAAAGGTCGTTGTAGTTCGCGAGCAGCACCCAGTGCTTGTTCTTCTTCTCGCCGAGGCCGAACATCTTCGCCTTCTCGGCGAGCTTGATCTTGTACGGCTTCTTGGGGTAGCCCTTGGACGAGTTGCCGCGCACGTTCACCGTCATCGCGCCGTCGTACTGCATCTTGAAGGAGTCGTTGCCCTGAACGAAAAGCGTGCCCTCGTGCTTTTCCTTGGACGCCGTGGGGGTTTGCCCGTCGTCTGTGGTCATGTAGCACACAGGCAGGCTGGAGAAGTAGAAGGTGCGCGCGTATTCGGTATTCCCGCCGCGCGAGACAGCAAAGCGGATCCAATGGCAGTAGTCGTCTTCATGGGGCGTAAACGAAGGCTCGCGGCAGATTTCCGAAAAGGACGCCTTGAGGTAGTCTGCGCGTTCCCAGAGGAAGTCGTAATTCGGCGCCGCCCCGAGGAACGTGCCGAACGCGGGGGCGAGCGCGCGGCCGGCGCGCGGACGTGAAACGTCAAGCGACACCTCCGTCGCAAAATCGCCCCCTACCACGTCCGCGCCGTCGCGCACCGCGAGAAAATCGATGACGGCGCATTCCTCGCCGTTCGTCATCGCCACGGAATTCGTCACGAACGCATACGAGCCCGCACCTGGCACGCCGGCGCCGGCGACGCCGTTTGTGGACCAGCAGCTTGGATCGCCCCAACTGCCGGACGCTCCGCCAGTCCAGTAGTACACCGGCCCGGACTCCTCCTGCGCCGACGCCCCCTCCATCTTCGCGAAAAGCCCGCTGCCGACAAACGAGACCTCCCTTCGCTCCGCCGCCGCCCCGGCGCGGAACCACGTGCGTCCGTCCGCCCCGGCGCACCGAACATACTCTCCGCCGCTCCGCTTGACAAGATAGCTCACGAGGCGGATGCCTTCCACCTCCTTGGTCTCCAGCCTCCCGTACAGCCATTCGCCCCTGCACGGCTGCGCGCCATCCGCGGAAAGCTCGTTCCACCGGCCGTCCCCCCAGCCGTAGTATCCGGCCACGCCGTCGACCATCGCGGGCAGCAGGGCGCCTGCGGCGGAAATCGCCGCCGGCCGGCCGGTCTCAAGATCCCCTATGAGAATCGAGAAGTCGATGCGCTCCACGTTCCCGGTCGGCGCCTCCGCCGCCGTGAAACGCGCCGTCCCGACAAGGGACATCGCGCTCACCCCGCTATCCACGACGTTGATCGCGGAGGCTTCGTCGGCGAGCGTCCAATCGCCGCCCGTCGTCCCCTTCGCGCCCAACGTCTCGCCGACTGCGTACGCGCCGAACTCCGCCGAGAACGACGGTGGACCGAACGGCGTTTCCGCCAGGGCCGCCGCGCACGAAACGGCGGCCGACATCAGCGCAATGCGCATCCGGCGCCTCCTAGCGGATGATGATCATCATCGTCGAGCGCATCAGGTACAGTCCGCCGGAACGCCTTAGAAGCGGGCGTCCGTTCCTGAGCGCGGGGCCTGCGAGCTTGAACTTCGTGGATTCCGGCGGTTCGGTCTCCCACGAGACGACCTTGGCAAGTCCGTTCTCGTCGAACGCCAGCTCGCGGTCGGCGGCGATGGCCACGTTCACCACGGAGCCTGCGGCGAACGTGACGGCGTTGAGTCCGCTCGTGAACGCGCCCGTCGTGCTCCACACGTCGGTCTTCGAGGTGATGTCGAGCGTCGCCCCGTTCTGCAATGTGCAGCCGTAGAAGTTGTCCGTCACGGGCGTGAACGTGCCGTACACGTTCATGGCCGCCGAGCCGGCGTTCGACGTGCCCTCGTAGCGCGCGATGTAGTCGCGCACGGTCAGGGCCGCCGCCACGTTGAGCGCCGTAGCCGCGTCAAGGTCCATCGTCTGCGATCCAGCCTCCGTCTCGACCTGCAACGTGCCTGCCCCGGTCGTGCGCAGCGTTCCGTCCGTCGCGGTGCCGCGGAAGAAGAACGTCTTCCCAGATGCGATCGAGCATGCGAGCGCGTTCCCGCCGAAATCTATCGGCCCCGTCCACACGATGTTGTTGCCCACGGTCACCGTGGAATCCGCCGCAAGGGTCACGTGTCCGAAGCCGCCCCAGAGAGACTGCCCCTGGCCTCTGCTGTTGACGATCACGCCGCCGTTTAGCCGGAAGTACTGCAGGTTCGTGTCGTACACGCCGTTTATGTCGAACTCGCATCCCTCCTCCACCGTCAGCGCAGCGCCGTACGCGCCAAGCGGATTGGGATTGTTGTTCTGCCCGAACGCGTATGTGGCGTTGTCCTTGGTCGAACCGTTGTACAGCCTGAGCGTGCCTTCGGCAACCACGTTGCCGCCGGTGTATGCGAGCCTGTAAACCTGCGGGGTGAACGTGCCGGCGCCTTCCTTGACTAGCTTCAGGTTGCCCGAGAGTGTCACGCGGTTGTTCGTGAACGTGGCGCCCGCCGGAACGGCAATGTGCAGTTCGCCAGGCTTTGAAGAGTCGGTGGTGGAGTCCGTCACGGTGAGCGCGACCGGCGGGTTGCCGTTCGGCGTGTTCACGTAGAGCTTGTGGCCGCGCAGGTCGATCGTGGATCCGGACTGCACGAAGGCGAAGAAGTTCGTCATGCCGCGCATGTCCATGTCCGACATGAGCGACATGCTGCCGAAGGTCGCGCTCTGCCACGGCATGGCGGCTGCGGAGGGGACGCCCGCGCCGAACGCGCCGGAGACGTGTACCTTCGCGGATACGCCTGGCACGCCGTTCTCGACTGCGCGGCCGTGGGCGTTGAAGCACGACCAGTTGCCGGGGTTTGCGATGTCGCCGTCGCCGGCCTGCCCAGTCCACGACGCGCTCGTGACGAGCCGTGAATCCTCGGCGACGTCGTAGAACACGCCGTTCTCTATCACGCAGATCTTGCTGCCGTCGACGTTGTCGCCCACAAGAGTGAACGCCACCCCCTCCGGCGCCGCGTCCCACGCGATCAGATGCTCGTTCGCCTGAAGCGCACGTGCGCCGACGTCAACCGTGACGCTGCCCGCGGCCGCGTCGAACGACAATGCGCCGATCGGTGAATTCGCGTTCAGCGTGCCTGAAAGCGCCGAAAGGTCTATCGTCGCGCCGTCGTGGAGCACCGTCGGGCACATGCGGTCCGCCACTGGCTTGAACGCGCCATACACGTTTACGGGGTTGCTTCCCGCGATGACCTCCCCGGTGTAGCGCGCAACGTAGTTGGACACGTTCAGCGCGGCGTTGCGGCACACCGCAGAAGCGGCATCGAACGTAGCCGTTCTTGCCTCAAACGCGCTTCCGTTCACGTCGAAAGTGCCGTTGCCAGTCACCGATATCGTGCCGTTGCTGACGACAAGCCCCCTGCAGTAGAAGTGGACGTGCTCCGCGCCGGACGGGAAGTCGATGTTCAGCGTGTGGCCATTGAGGTTGAACCCGTGCTTGCCGTCCCAGTTGATGAAGACAATGGAATTCCGCATGTCGAAGGCCGAGTCGGCCTCCAGCGTCACGTTGCCCAGCCCGCCCCAGGAGTATTGCGTCTGCATCTTACTGCTTGTGAGCGCGCCGCCGGCGAGCACCACCGGGTAGCGGTTGTTGTCGTAGATGCCGTTGATGTCGTAGAAAGCGCCGGTCTCGACGCGCACCGCAATGCCGTCGGCGCCGAGGGGCTGTCCGCATCCCGCCTTGCCGGGCGAGAATGTGTTGCTGTCGGCCACGGCGTCGTTGTAGAGCCGCAGCGTGCCGGCCACCACCGTGTTTCCGCCCGTGTACGGCTGACCGTAGCGATGCGACACGAAAACGCCCGCGCCGTCCTTCACGAACGCGGCGGTTCCGCCGATGGTGATGAGCGTGTTCTCGAAGACCGCACCCTGCGGCACGTTGAGGACAAAGTTTCCGCCGGCCGGCGCGTCGTCGGTTACGGTGAACGCCCGCTGCGAAACCCCTTCTGGAGCCGTCAGCTTGAGCGCATGCCCCGCGAGGTTGATCGTCTTGCCCGCGAACAGATTGTCGTTCACGCTGAGGCCGCTCCAGTCGCAGTCTGTCGTCAGCATCGCCGGCGGCTCTAGCGCCACGCTCTGGTACGTCGAGAACTTCGCAATGGTCGCGGCATTCGTCAGGTCGAAGTTTAACACGCCGAAGAAAACGCCGCTGCGGTCTCCGGGAACGGCGCCTGCCGCCAGTTGCCCCACCATGTTCGTGCACACCCAGTTCGCGGGATCGTCGAAGTCGTTGCGCGCACCCGCGCCGACCCAGTGCGCAGTCCCCACGACGTCCGCGTCGGGCACGTCGTAATAGACGCCGTCCGCCTCCAGACGCGCCGACTCGGTATCGGCGATGGAGGTTCCCGTGATGCGGAAAGCCACGTTCTCGGGCACCTCGCTCCAGGCAAGGACGCGCTCGCCGTGCGCGAGGCTGCGCGCGCCGACGTCGAGCGTCACCACGGCACCCGAACCAAACTTGATTGCGCCTGTGGCGCCGGTCGAGGACCACGTTCCCGTCTTGCCGGAGAGGTCGATGACGGACCCGTTCTGCATCGTGACGGGGTAGAAGCCGTCGGCAACAGGAGTGAAGGTGCCGAAAACCTTGAAATCGGCCGTGCCCGTGTTGGCGGTGCCCGTGTAGCGCGCCACGTAGTTCGAGACGGCGATGGGCTGCGCCACGTTAATTGCGCACGCGATGTCGTACGTCGCGTTGTTCGTGGCCGCAATCGCTTCATAGGAGACCTGAAACACACCATCGCCTTCGAGCTTGACAGTGCCGTTGGAAGCAGACCCGCTACGGCAGTGCCATGTCTGGTTCGCCGCTATCGTGGCGTAGAGCGTGTGGCCATTCAGGATGAACGGGCCGGCGATGTGCGCGGTGCGCGCCACGTTGATGAAGGAATCTGCGCCGAAGTCGATTGCGCCGTTGGAACCCCATTCTGGATACTTCGGCATGCGCGTGTTCGTGAACGTGCCCCCGTTAATGTACATCTTGTACAGGTGAAGGTCGTAGATGCCCTTGTAGTCTAAGGTGCCGCCCGCCTCGATCGTTATGGCAGAGCCGTATGCGCCGAAGACCGGACGGGTTGACTGCGCGTAATACGTCTCGTTAGCCGTGCCTTCGCCGTCATTGAGGATGAACATCAATCCTTCGTGAACGGTCGTGCCGCCGGAGTGCTTGTAGAATCTAAAGTTTTTTGCACCGTGGCAGGCCCCGATAAGGTACGAACCCTTTCCGTCCTTGACGGCTTTTACCGTCCCGTCGAACCAGATCTGACTGTCGTTGTTCCAGGCGGCGCCGTTGTTGAAGGTCGTACCCTCAGCGACTTCGAAGTGGAACTCGCCGCCAGATCCGGCGGCGGAGTCGTCCGTCACGGTGATTTTGCGGTTTGCAGAACCGTTTGGCACGGAAACATAAAGGTTGTGCCCTTTCAGGTTGAGCGTTGAATTGGCGGCGACATAACTGAACATGGAGCCTGCGCCGCGCCAGTCGCAGTCCGCCGCGAGCGTCACCGTGCCGCTCACTGTAAGCGACTTCCATATCGCGGTCTGCCCGGCGGGAAAGTTGAAGGTCGTCGCGCCCGTCACGCTCACGGTGGTGGCGGAGACGTCAGGAATCGCGCCCGCAATCACGTTGCCGGAGGAATCCTTGCACTGCCAGTTGGCAGGGTCGGTCAGGACGCTCCTGTCGCCGCCACCGGTCCACGTAGCCGTGGCCGGTGCGTCGGCCAGTGCGACGCCGCCAGTAAGTACACACGCACACACCGCAACGCAGAACGCCGTTGCGCTGTTGTAAAGAGCTATTTTAGCCTTCATGCCAATCTCCTATTTCGGGTTAACAAGTGGCAATTATATCTATTTTTTTTTCTTTGTCAATTCCGAAGTAACCGGTTCCGAAGTAACCGGTCACTCATCTGCATCCCTCCAAAAGCGCATGAAAAATGCATCCCCCGTCGGGGAAGCGACACTGGTCGCTTCCTGATTTTAAGCGGCGAGAGCGCCGCTTCCCGACGCTGGATCTTCTAGTATCAGTTTTTGGGCAGATGCATGTGAGTGACCGATTACATTCCGAATTTACAGTTTTCCCGAGAAGAAGCGATCCATGATTGCCGAATGTTCGGCATCGGTCCAGCCGGAGCTCTCAATCGACACCCAGCCGCTGTAGCCCACGCATTCAAGGGCTCGGCGCACGGCTTTGAAGTCGATGGAGCCGTCTCCGATGCGCACGAACGCACCCTCGTTCTTCGCGGCGCGGTCGAGCTTGAAGTCCTTGATGTGGAGCTTCACAATCTGGTCGCCCAGCGCACGCACCCACTCCTGAGCGGGCGCGTAGCGCTCGTGGTTGCCGAGGTCGAGGTAGGACTTCACCCAGGCGTTCTTGAACGAGCGGATGAACGCCGCGGCAAAGTCGGGCTTCACCCACAGGTTGTTCCACACATTCTCAAGGCCGATGGTCACGCCGAGTTCCGAAGCGAGGGGCACGAGTTCACACACTGCGTCCTGCGCATACTTCGTGGCGTCGTTCTGCGCCTGCACGTACGCGGGGAAGTCGGCGTCGGCCGCGCGCGAGAGCATGAGCGTCTTGGGGTCGAATGCGAGCTTGAACGCGCTCGGCTTCGGCATCGGGATGCCGCCCACGCGACCCGGTACGACTAGGATCACGGACGCACCGTAGGCGGACGCAAGGCGCAGGTTCTTCTTCCCGGCCTCGATCGCATCCCGGCGCTTCGCGGGATCCTTCGCGTTGAAGTCGAACCAGCCACCCATGAACGAGTGAATCCGCAGGCCCTCATCCTCGGCGATCCGGCGCGCCGCGCGCGCTTCGGCCTCGGTCACGGACTTATCCTGCAACTCCACACCGGGGTAACCGTTGTCCTTCAGGACCTTTACCACGTCGGGCGTCAGTCGCTTGCGGATCAGCGCCTTCTTCAACACGGTCTTGAACGGCCCCGCGCAGCAGCCCTCCGCGCAACGCGCCATACGCGGCAGCCCCGCCGCCGCAAGCGCCGTGGCGCCAGAAATGAGAAAGTCACGTCTTTGGATATTCATTGCTTTGCCTTTGACTTGTTTGAAGGACAAAAGACAGAAGACAGATGACAAAGGATTTGTTTTTCAAGCCTCTGTCTTTCGTCCTTTGTCCTTTGTCCTCAATCCGAAAACTCACGCTTTCCCTGGCACGGGTGCCACGCCCTCTTTCGGGACTGGGATATCCTCGGTCTCCTCGAACTGTTCGGGCGTAAACGCCGCGTTCCAACCGTTGTAGAACTCGCTGCGCTCGTTCTCGAGAACGTCGCGCATCCGCACCGTACGTCCTGAATAGGCTGCGAGCGTGCCGATGATGCAGGTTGCCGTGCTCATCGCCACCTGCTCGCCCTCGTTGAGGTAATTACCGCGCAGGAGTCCGTTCAGGAAATCCACGTGCTCTGCGATGAGGCCGTTGTGGGGACGCCCCTCGATCGCAGCGAGGTCCTCCGTCACGGGCTTGCCGTCCCAGCGCTTGATCTTGTTGCCAACGGATATCTCTCCCTCCGTACCCACGAGACGCGTGCCGAACGGATTCGCGCAGCCGCTCATGTGGCGGCCGAACGTGGTCGAGTGCAGTTCCTCACCGTAATCGTAGTCGATCGCGATCTCGTCGTATATGTCGCCGATGCCGGCGGGACGGCGCCAGCGCGCGCCCATCCCGAACGCGCTCACGGGGAAGCGTCCGATGAACCAGTTCGCGAGGTCCACCTCGTGGATCGCCTGCTCGGTCACCTGGTCGCCGCTCATCTCCCAGAAGTGGTACCAGTTGTTGCAGAGGTAGCCGGCGTTCGTGTCGGTGGGGCGGCGCGGACGCACCCAGATCGGCCCGTGGCAGCGGTAGACGCGCCCCGCCATGATCTTGCCGATGCAACCATTCCGCACCGGACCAATCTGCTTGAGGAAACGGTTCGAGTGGCGGTGGAGCGTGCCGGAGAGGATCGAAAGGTTCTTCGCCTTCGCGTCCGCCACGCTCTTGAGGAACGCGCGCAGGCCGCGCGGGTCGGTGGCGATCGGCTTCTCGGCGAAGATGTGCTTGCCCGCCGCGACGCAGGCGGCGAGGTGGCGCGGACGGAACACCGGCGGCGCGCAGAGAAGCACGATGTCGCAACCGGAGGCGATCACGTCCTTGTAGCCGTTCGCCCCCCCGAACGCCATCTTCTCATTGACGCCGTACTTCTTGCAGATCGCCTGCGCCTTCTCGGGGAAGAAGTCGGCCGCGGCCGTCAACTGCACCTTGCAGCCAAGCAGCGCCGCCGCATCAATGATGTTCTGGATCGCTCCCGTGCCGCGTCCGCCGCAGCCCACGAGCCCTACCTTGAACACCTTCTGGGCGGCGCCCAACACCACCGGCGCCGCCGCGACCGCGCCAGCGCCCAGCATGAACTTTCTTCTTGAGACTTCCATTGACTACTCCTTTTGATGTTATTGTATCCTGAAATCGGTCTCCTCGCCGACACAATCTCAAACGATCAGCATGCAGTCGCCGTAGGAGAAAAAGCGGTACTGTGCGCGCACCGCCATCGCGTAGGCACAGAGGATGCGCTCGCGTCCGGCGAGCGCGCTCACCATCATCAGCAGCGTGGACTGCGGCAAATGGAAGTTCGTGAGCATCGCGTCGCACGCCTTGAACTCGTAGGGCGGATAGATGAAGATGTTCGAGGCCCCGCTCCCGGCCACTACCTCGCCATTATGCGCGGCGGCGACGGTCTCGAGCGTGCGCACGGTCGTGGAACCCACACAGACGATGCGTCCGCCGCGCGCGCGACAGGCGCGGATGGCCTCGGCTGTCTCCGGCGGCACAGTGAACGCCTCGAAGTCCATGTGGTGCTCTTCAATTTGCTCCGTCTTGACGGGACGGAACGTGCCGGGACCGACATGGAGCGTGACTGAGGCACGGCGCACGCCCTTCGCGTCAAGCGCGGCGAAGATTTCGGGAGTGAAATGGAGCCCGGCCGTGGGGGCGGCCACGCTCCCCACGTGCTTTGCGTAGATTGTCTGGTAGCGCGCGCGGTCGTCACGCTCCTCCTCCGCCGTGCCCTCGCGGTGGACGTAGGGCGGCACGGGCGTGTGGCCGAATTCGTCGAGAAGCTGGGCGAGCGGACGCTCGGATTTAAACGCAACACGCCAGAGACCGCCATCTAGGCGCTTCACGAGCGTCGCGGTGAGTTCACGGTTCGGACCGAACACGGCCACCTGCCCTTCGCGGCTGGGACGTCCGGAGCCGATCATCGCGTTCCACTCGAGCGACTCGAACACATCAAAGTTCGAAAGGTCGCGGCAGGCGTCCGACTCCGAACTCGGAGCGGGGCTCACCATCAGCACCTCGACGGCGCCGGGAGAGTCACTCCAGGTACCGAGGAGGCGGGCGGGGAACACCTTTGTGTCGTTGACGATGAGCAGGTCCTTTTCGTCGAGGTATTCGACGATATCCGCAATGTGGCGGTGTTCTAGCACGCCCGTCGCGCGGTGCAGCACCATCATTCGGTCGGTGCCGCGCCGCTCGGCGGGGTGTTGCGCGATCAGCCGCTCGGGCAGCGGATACCAGAACTGCCGCGTCTTCATCCGCTATTCGTCGAAACCGTAGCCGGCGTCGGCGTCTTCAGCACGCGCCGCTTCCTCGGAAGCAGCCTCGGCGGCGAAGTCCTCGGGGGTGATGTCCTGCTGCTGGACAGGAATGAAAGCCTCTCCGTCCTCCTCGTCGTCCTCCTCCTCTTCGGTGGTGGGCACCTTGCCGAAGATGGCGTCCTGCTTGGCCTTGCGTTCCGCGTTGAGGCGTTCCATGGCCTCGTCGGAGATGGTCTCGCAGAGAGGCACCAGCTTGAGGTAGCGGTGAAGCGGGAAGCCGGTGCCGCCGGGGATGAGGTGGCCGAGGATGACGTTCTCCTTAAAGCCGCGCAGTTCGTCCACGCGGCCCATCGTGGCGGCCTCGGTGAGGACGCGGGTCGTGTCCTGGAAGGACGCGGCGGAGATGAAGGAGTCGGTCTCGAGGGCGGCCTTGGTGATGCCGAGGAGCGCGGTCTGGGCCTCCGCCGGACGGCGGCCTTCCGCGATCATCTGCTGGTTGACGCGCCAGAACTGCTGGCGGGACACCTGTTCGCCCCAGAGGAAGTCCGTGTCGCCCGGGTTGGTGATGCGGACCTTGCGGAGCATCTGGCGCACGATGATCTCGATGTGCTTGTCGTTGATCTCCACGCCCTGCAGACGGTAGACCTGCTGGACTTCGCTGACGAGGTACTTTTCGAGTTCCTGCGGACCGGCGGCCTCGAGGATCTCCTGCGGCACGAACGGTCCTTCCGTGAGCGGCTGGCCCTTCTTCACGCGGTCGCCCTTGAACACGACGATCTGCTTGCCCATCGGGATGGGATATTCCTCGGTCTGGCCCGTGACCTCGTCGCGCACGATGATGATGCGCTTGCCGCGGTTGTTCGGGCCGAACTCTACGACGCCCTCGATCATGGAGATCACGGCGGCGTCCTTCGGCTGGCGGGCCTCGAAGAGCTCGGCCACGCGCGGCAGACCGCCCGTGATGTCGCGCGTCTTCGCGGCGCTGCGCGGCGTCTTCGCGAGGAGCATGCCTGCGGTGGACTTCATGCCGTCGCGCACCATCACGATGGCGCCCGTCGGAATGTCGTAGCTGTCGAGCATCGCATCCGGCGTGCCGTCCGGGGCCTTGCCGCGGATCTCGATGCGCGGATGGAGGTTGGACTCGCGAGTGTCGAGCACCACGAGGGTCTTGGCGCCGGTGGCGCGGTCGGTCTCGCTCTTGACGGAGACGTCCTCCTCGAAGTCCACGAACGTGATGGTGCCGGCGGTCTCGGAAAGCACAGGCACGGAGTGCGGGTCCCACACTGCGACCTTCTGGCCCTTCTTGACGGACGCGCCGTCCGCGATGAGCAGCGTGGCGCCCATCTGGAGCTGGTAGGAGTCTAGGCGCGTGCCGCCCTTCTCCTGCGGCTTGGACCAGATCTCGAGCATGCCGTTCTTGTTGAGCACGACCTCGTTGCCCTCGTCGTTCGTCACCTTGCGGACGTCGACGAACTTGGCGACGCCGTCGTTCTTGAGGACGATCTCCGGGACCTTTGCGGTCATGGACGCGGTGCCGCCGATGTGGAACGTACGCATCGTCAGCTG
Organism: uncultured Lentisphaerota bacterium; assembly: GCA_946413265.1. Lineage (GTDB taxonomy): Bacteria > Verrucomicrobiota > Kiritimatiellia > RFP12 > UBA1067 > RUG572. Next base: position 6,968 of record CAMKJU010000065.1, on the reverse strand, counting down.
CGTGCCGGGCTCGCCGATGGACTGCGCGGCGATGATGCCGACGGCCGTGCCGATCTCGACCTGCTTGCCGGTGGAGAGGTCGCGGCCGTAGCACTTCGCGCACATGCCGTGTTCGGCGTCGCACGTGAGCGCGCTGCGGATCCAGACCTTCTCGATGCCGGCCTTCTCGATGCGGGCGCAGGCAACCTCGTCGATTTCGGCGTTGGCCTCCACGAGGACTTCCTGCGTCTTCGGGTCGCGGATGTCGTAGAACGACGTGCGGCCGAGGATGCGGCTGGAGAGCGAGGCCTTGACCTCGTCGCCCTCGATGATGGCCTCAACCTCGATGCCGTTGACCGTGTTGCAGTCCTCGGTGGAGATGATGACGTCCTGCGACACGTCCACGAGCTTGCGCGTGAGGTATCCGGCGTCGGCCGTCTTGAGGGCGGTGTCCGCGAGGCCCTTGCGGGCGCCGTGGGACGAGATGAAGTACTCGAGCACCGAGAGGCCCTCGCGGAAGGACGCGGTGATCGGGCGTTCGATGATGTTTCCGGACGGGTCGGCCATGAGGCCGCGCATGCCGGCGAGCTGGCGGATCTGGAGCTTCGAGCCACGGGCCTTGGAGTCGACCATCATGTAGATCGGGTTCAGCTCCGTGGGGTTCGGCGTCTCCTCGGAGATGTTGCGGTCGATCGTCTTGTACAGCTCGTCGCCCACCTTCTCGGTGGCGGCGGTCCACACGTCGACGATCTTGTTGTGGCGTTCGCCGGCGGTGATGATGCCCTGCTGGAACTGTCCCTCGATCTTGGCCACTTCGGCAGCGGACTTCGCGATCACCTCGTCCTTCACGGCCGGGCGGATCATGTCCTTCAGGCCCATCGACGCGCCGGAGACGGTCACGTAGTTGTACCCGAGGTCCTTGAGGTCGTCGATCAGCTTCACGGTGGCGTCATGCCCCGCCACGCGCTGGCAGTCGAGGATGAGGTTGCCGATGGTGGACTTCGTGACCTTGTCGTTGATGAAGCCCATCTCCTTCGGGAACACGCCGTTGAAGATCACGCGGCCTGCGGTGGTCTCGATCACGCGCTTCGAAGGGTCGCCGTGCGGACGCGGCGGCATCGGGTTGCCCTCGGCGTCGATGAGCTTGTCGGAACCGTAGTCGGGGTTGCGGAAGCGGATGCGCGAGTGGTAGTCGATCGCCTTCTCGGCGATGCCGAACTCGACCTCGCCAATGTCGTTGAAGAGCGGCAGGTGCTCGCCCGTGAACGGGGTCTTGCCGGCCAGCTTGCCGGACAGCTTGTCCTGCTGCCCCGCCGTGGTGAGGAAGTAGAGTCCAAGGCAGACGTCCTGGGTAGGCGTCATCACGGACTTGCCGGACGCCGGCGAGAAGATGGACGTAGCCGCGAGCATCATCAGGCGGCTTTCCATCTGCGCCTCGATGGAGAGCGGCACGTGCACGGCCATCTGGTCGCCGTCGAAGTCGGCGTTGAACGGGGTGCACACCATCGGGTGAAGGCGGATGGCCTTGCCTTCCACGAGCACGGGCTCGAACGCCTGGATCGAAAGGCGGTGGAGCGTGGGCGCGCGGTTGAGGAACACGGTCTTGTCCTTCGTGACCTCCTCGAGAATGTCCCAGACCTCGTCGTCATGCGTCTCGATCTTCTTGCGGGCCGTGCGGACGGTGTGGCACTTGCCCTGTTCGCGGAGCGCGCGGATGATGAACGGCTCGAAGAGGCGGAGGGCCATCTCCTTCGGCAGGCCGCACTGCGGGAGGCGCAGCTCGGGGCCGACGACGATCACGGAACGTCCGGAGTAGTCAACGCGCTTGCCGAGCAGGTTCTGGCGGAAGCGGCCCGTCTTGCCCTTGAGGATCTCGGAGAGCGACTTGAGCGGACGGTTTCCGGGACCCGTCACGGCGCGGCCGTGGCGGCCGTTGTCGAACACCGCGTCTACGGCCTCCTGGAGCATGCGCTTCTCATTGCGGATGATCACGTCCGGCGTCTTGAGCGCGAGGAGGTTCTTGAGGCGGTTGTTGCGGTTGATCACGCGGCGGTAGAGGTCGTTGAGGTCCGACGTCGCGAAGCGGCCGCCCTCGAGCGGGACGAGCGGACGCAGCTCCGGCGGGATCACGGGAAGCACGTCGAGTATCATCCACTCGGGCTTGCCGCCGGAGGAGCGGAAGCCCTCGACCACCTTCATGCGCTTGGCGATCTTCTTGCGGTTCTGCTTGGAGCGCGTGTTCTGCATCTGCTCCTCGAGCTCGCGCATGAGCTTGTCGAGGTCGGTCCGGCGCAGGAGCTCGCGCACAGCCTCGGCTCCCATTTTGGCGCGGAACGCGTCCTGGTACTTCTCACGCGCGTCGGCGTACTCCTGCTCGTTCAGAGCCTGGCCGTCCTTGAGGGGCGTGTCGCCGGACTGGATCACGAGCCAGTCCTGATAGTAGAGTATGCGCTCGAGCTCGGCCGTGGTCTTGTCGAGGATGAGGCCGATGCGGGAGGGCGTGCACTTGAAGAACCAGATGTGGCTCACCGGCACGGCGAGCTCGATGTGGCCCATGCGCTGGCGGCGGACGGAGGAGAGCGTCACCTCCACGCCGCAGCGGTCGCAGACCATGCCCTTGTTCTTGATGCGCTTGTACTTGCCGCAGGCGCACTCCCAGTCGTGTGTGGGCCCGAAGATCTTCTCGCAGAAAAGGCCGTCCTTTTCCGGACGGAACGTGCGGTAGTTGATCGTCTCGGGGTTGCGCACCTCGCCGTGCGACCATGCACGGATCGTCTCTGGGGATGCCAGCTGTACCTTGACGGCGTCGTAATGCACCGATGCCGAGTACTGGCCGCCGAAGATGTCGCTCGCGTTGTAGGGATTCATGTGAATTTTCTCCTGTTCGGGAAATTTTCGTTAGAGGTTCTGTCCGCCCATCATGGTGGCGCCGGCTGCGGTCGGGGTTGCCATGGTGGCGGCGGCGCGCTGCGGCTTGTCGGCGTCCCCGCCGAGGAGCTGCATGTCGAGGCAGAGGCCGCGGAGCTCGTGGATGAGCACCGAGAACGACTCGGGCATTCCGGAGTCGAGGATGTTCTGGCCCTTCACGATGGACTCGTAGATGCGCGTGCGACCCTGGACGTCGTCGGACTTGACTGTGAGCAGTTCCTGCAGCGCGTACGCCACGCCGTAGGCCTCGAGCGCCCACACCTCCATTTCGCCCATGCGCTGGCCGCCGAGCTGGGCCTTGCCGCCCAGAGGCTGCTGCGTGACGAGGGAGTAGGGGCCGATTGCGCGGGCGTGCATCTTGTCCGTGACGAGGTGGTGCAGCTTGAGCATGTAGATCACGCCCACCACGACGCGCTGGGCGAACGGTTCGCCCGTCATGCCGTCGTAGAGCACCGTCTTGCCGTCCTCGCAAATCCAGGCGGCGTCGCCCTCTTCCTTCTCCTGCTGGGCGCGCGCCTTGCGCAGGTACTCGTCGATCTCGTACTCCTGCACGCCGTCAAACACGGGCGTCGCGGCATGGAAGTTCAGCAGACGGCAGGCGAGGCCGAGGTAGGTCTCGAACAGCTGGCCGAGGTTCATGCGGGAAGGCACGCCCAGCGGGTTAAGCACGATGTCCACCGGAGTTCCGTCCGGGAGGAACGGCATGTCGCAGCTCGGAAGGATGCGCGAGATGCAGCCCTTGTTACCGTGACGGCCGGCCATCTTGTCGCCGACTGAGAGGTTCTTCTTGTCGACCACGTACACGCGCACGCTCTTGACGACGCTGCCGTCGTTCGGGAGGTCGTCGTAGTCCGCGTCGGACTCGACCGCAGCGTCCGCGAGCTCCGCGAAGCGCGGACGGAACGGGGCGATGATCGCGTCGATCTTGTCGGCGACCGGGCTCTCCTCGATCTGGTAGTGGTCGTGCGCCTTCGCGAGCTTGCTGAGGAGCGTCTTCGTGATCTTGCGCTGCTTGGGCACGAGAATCTCGTTGGTGTTGGCGTCGCGGATGTCAAGCGTGACCTTGTCGCCAAGGAGGACGTTCGAGAGTGCCGTGGTGAGCTCCGCCTCGAGCTTGGAACGCGCGGCCGCGCGCTTCTTCTCCGCGTCGCGCTGCGCCTTTGCCCTGCGCGAGGGCTTGTCGCCATCCTCGCCAGAGCCGGGGCGCGCGGCGTCCTGCGCCGTCGTGACCTTGACCTTCATCACCACGCCCGTGGTGCCGGGCGGGACGACGAGCGACGTGTCGCGCACGTCGGCGGCCTTCTCCGCGAAGATGGCGCGCAGCAGCTTCTCCTCGGGGGATAGCTCCGTCTCGCCCTTCGGCGTGACCTTGCCCACGAGGATGTCGCCGGGATGCACCTCCGCGCCCACGCGCACGATGCCGTCGGGGCCGAGGTTCTTGAGCGCCTGTTCGCCCACGTTCGGGATGTCGCGGGTGATCTCCTCGGGGCCGAGCTTCGTGTCGCGCGCGCCGCAGTCGAAGGTGATGATGTGGAGCGACGTGAGCGTGTCCTCGCGAACGAGGCGCTCGTTCACGAGAATGGCGTCCTCGAAGTTGTACCCGCGCCAGCTCATGAACGCCACGAGCAGGTTCTTGCCGAGCGCGAGCTCGCCCTGGTCGGTGGCGGGACCGTCCGCCAGGCAGTCGCCCTTCTGGACCTTCTGCCCGTGCTTGACGATCGGCTTCTGGTTGAAGCAGGTGCCGGCGTTGCAGCGGCGGAACTTCTGGAGCGTGTAGCGCCTCACGCCCTTCGCCGCCTCCTTCGCGAAGTCGTACTTCGCGGGGTCGGGGTTGGGCACGACGCCCTGCGGCAGCTCGCCGTCCGGCGTGACGAGGATCACCTCCGACGAAACGTACGCCACCACGCCGTCTTCCTCGGCGCAGACGATTACGCGGCTGTCCTTCGCCGCGACGCCTTCGAGGCCCGTTCCCACGTACGGGCGCTCGCTCTGGAGGAGCGGAACGCCCTGGCGCATCATGTTCGCGCCCATGAGCGCGCGGTTCGCGTCGTCGTGCTCGAGGAACGGGATGAGGCCGGCGGCGATGGAGATCACCTGCATCGGCGCAACGTCCATGTACTGCACCGCGCTCGCGGGCTTGTCGCAGAACTCCGTGCGGTAGCGGCAGGTCACGCGCTCCTCGGCGAACGTGCGGTCGGGGTTCAGCGGCGCGTTCGCCTGCGCGATCACGTACTGCTCCTCCACGTCGGCGGGGAGGTACTCGACCGTGTTCGACACCTTGCCGTTCTTCACCACGCGGTACGGCGTCTCGATGAAGCCGAAGCGGTTGATGCGCGCGTAGAGGCCGAGCGACGAGATGAGGCCGATGTTCGGACCTTCAGGCGTCTCGATCGGGCAGATGCGGCCGTAGTGCGAGGGATGCACGTCGCGCACCTCGAAGCCCGCGCGGTCGCGGGAGAGGCCGCCGGGGCCGAGGGCCGAGAGACGGCGCTTGTGCGCGAGGCCCGAGAGCGGGTTCGTCTGGTCCATGAACTGCGAGAGCTGCGACCGGCTGAAGAAGTCCTGCACGTGCGCGGAGAACGTCTTCGAGTTGACGAGGCGCTGCGGGGTGAGCGGACCCTGGTTCGACGAGTCGTGCAGCGTCATGCGCTCGCGGATCAGGCGCTCGGTGCGCGCGAGACCCACGCGGCACTGGTTCTCGAGCAGCTCGCCCGTGGTGCGCACGCGGCGGTTGCCGAGGTGGTCGATGTCGTCCACCTGGTCCTTGCCCATGAAGATGCGCAGGAGGAGGCGGATCGCCTCGATCACTTCCATGCTGTTGTTGGAGAGCGTGCGGAGCTCCTCCGGGATCTGCCCGGTGAGGTTGAGCTTCTTGTTGATCTTGTGGCGGCCCACGTAGCCGAGGTCGTAGTGGGCGAGCTCGAAGAAGAGCTTGTGCATCATCTGCTTCGCGTTCTGGGCCGTGGGCGGGTCGCCGGGGCGCATGCGCTTGTAGATGTCCTTGAGGGCGTCCTCCTCGTTGTGGATGCCGATCTTAGCGTCCTCGCGGAGGGTCTTGATGAGCGTACCGTTGTCAACGGCCACGTCCACGACCTCCACCGAACGGATGCCTGCGGCGGCGAGCTGCTCCATCATCGCGGGCGTGCAGGGGTCGTAGCGGCGGGCGATCACGGCCTGGGAGTCCGTGTCCACCTTGTCTTCCTTCATCACGAGGCTGCGCAGCTCGTCGTCGGTCCACTTGCGGCCGGTCTCGAGCGTCTTGAAATCGTAGAAGAGGCGGAGAATCTGCTCGTCCGAACCGTATCCGAGCGCACGGAGGAGCGTCGTCGCGAAGAACTTCCGGCGGCGGCGGCGCTGGTCCATGAAGCACCACATGACGTCGTTCGTGTCGAACATGATCTCGATCCAGCTGCCGCGGTCGGGGATGATCCTGACCGAGAGGAGCGACTGGCCGTTCGCATGGACCTGACGCTCGGTGGAGATGCCAGGGCTGCGGTGCAGCTGGCTCACAATCACGCGCTCCGCGCCGTGGATAACGAACGCGCCGTCCTCCGTCATCACGGGGATCTCGCCGAGGAACACCTTCTCCTCGCGCACGTCTTCTCCATCCTTAAGGCGGAAGTTGGCGTACAGCGGCTTGGAATACGTCTCGCCCTCGTACATCGCCTCCTGACACGTCCACTTCGGCTCCTCGAACTCGTAGCTCAGGAAGTCAAGGACGTACCGGCCGTCGTACGACTCGATCGGGAAAATTTCGTGGAATATCGCCTGGAGGCCCTTCTCCTTGCGCTGTGCGGGCGGCACGTCCTCCTGGAGGAAGTCGTTGTACGACTTCGTCTGTATCTCAATCAGGTCCGGCGGGTCGTACACGTTCTGCAGACGGCCGAATACCTTGCGTTCAGCTTTCATTGGCTTACCTTTCAGTTGCTCACTGACTTTGTTGAAAATTCGTTGTTTCCACCGCGAATGAAGTGTGGTAAGCGACCACTTTGTTAACTGTTTCGGCGGTGAAGTTTTATAGTTTAGCAAAAATTACGCCGCTGGACAAGGGGGTAAATTTA
>CAMKJU010000064.1 GCA_946413265.1 uncultured Lentisphaerota bacterium | reverse complement strand
GCATGTCGAGGTTCTTGGAGAGGTACATCTTGGAGATGCCGCGATGGTCGTTCTCGTTAGCCCACGTATCCTCAGCCACATAGCCGTAGAACGCCAGCGTGGGGAGCATCCCCTTCGACTCGTCCTTCACGATGGCGCAGTAGTGGTCGATCATGTCCACCGTCACCTCGTTGCAGCACTCGAGGTAGTCCAACACACGGCGTCCCTTCGCCGGGTCGCGCCACCCGCAGTCGCTCTTGCCCCGTTCCTCCTTGCCGGGCAGCGTGACGGACGCGAAATCGGCCTTCGGGTCCTTGAACGCCTCGCGGAGACGCGCAACGTCGTTACCATATTTTCTGCGAAGATAGCGCACAAACGCCTGGCGCATCGGCTCGGAGAGGTCTCCCCAGGCGCTGCTGGGCTCGTGCCCCCACACATCCCAGCTGAAATGCTCACCGCACGGACCGCTCGCCACGTGTATTCCCATCAGGTGGTCGCCGTAGCGGTCGAGAAGATGGCGCACGGCCTTGCGGTAGTACGGCGAAAGCTCCTCGCGGCAGGTGAGCGACGCAAACGACTCGCGCACCTGCATTCCCTTCCGCCCCGGAGCATATACGTGCCGTTCAGACGGATTCGCGGCGCTCCACCAGTCCGGCGCGGTGTAGAAGACACGCGGGAGGAACGCGGCCTTCGGCGCCCACGAGAGAAGGTTGTCGATGTGGGCGTCCTGGTACGTCATCCCGAACGATCCGTCCTTGCGCCAGTACGGATGCCGGTAGTGCGGAAACGAGCCGAACATCGCAAACAGCTCCATGCCGGCGGCCGACATGTCCTTTGTGTCCTTCTCCTGCGGCTCCCATTGCCAGAACATCATTGCCGCAACGGGTTTCCCGTCGTGGTACAGCCCCGGTGCGCCGTTCAGCTCCGCCACGCGCCACCCTGCGCCGAACGCCGTCAAAGACGCCATGCACATTGCCGCTGCCGAGACAGCGCCTCTCCATGTCCGTTTCCTCATGTTCATTTTGCCTTCCTCAGCCTCCGCCTCCGTAAAAGATGCATGCCCGTCACTTGCAGAGCGTTGCGGCGGCGATTCCAGCGAGCGTTTCCGTGGCGCGGCACTCGATGGTCGCCTGGAGGAGTTCCTTGGACGGATCGAGCGGGACGGCAATCACGTTCACGTGCGCCTTGCCCCACAGCTGGATGTGTTCGCCTTTGAGATGGTATGGTTGACGCGTCCCATAGCTGAGCCAGTCGTCGCAGTTGTCCGGCGGAACGAGCGACACGGACTGCGACACGCCGTCTGCGTACGTGACCGTAATCCGCGCCGCCTCCGTCCACGCGATGTTGGGATTCGTCGAGACGGCGACGAGGAACGCGATCTTCGTCCCCTTGCCGGAAAGCGGAATCGACCGCATCGCGGGAAGCTGGTCGTAGAGGGACGTGAACACGGCGTTCTCGCCGTTCCCCGCGTCCAGCCGAAACGGAATGCCCGTGCTGCTGCGCACGATGCCGTCGGCGGGGATGTTGAACTTCGGGGGAACGGAAAGCTTCTTGCCGCCATGGCGTTCGCTCCACCAGGAACGTCCGTTCGACTCAATGGACCGCGTCGACGGCCCCCACTTGCACCACGGATGGCGTCCTGTCATGGGCGTGTAGGTACGGGCGTGGAGCGTCCGGAGATTCTGGTTCGCCGCCGCGCCGAGATCGACGCATGCGAATGACGCCCCTTCGGGGAGCGACAGGTCGCAGCCCTCGCCTTTCGGCTGTCCCCAGTTGGTGTGCGGCGGCGGCAGGTTCACGCCGGTCATGCGGGGATGATGGCTGCGAACCTCGACCGTGTAGCCGTGCGGGTTGTGCGTCACTTCCACGCCGCCCTTCCGCGTCCAGCGATAGCCGAAGTACGGCGCCTTGATCTCCGCCTCGTTCCAGTGCGGCGGAAATCCCGGCGTGACGACTGCCTTGCCGGACGGACCGTCGATCACGATTCCGAAAAGGCCCTCCACCGTGCTGCGCAGGTGCATCGCAAGCGAATCGGTGAAGTCGAAGTCGCCCCTGTTCTCCAGCGTCTTCTCGTCGTGGATGTGGTACATCGCGCCCGGACCGGCCCGCTCGCCGCGCACGGTCTGGAAGTAGGCGCTGCGGTAGTGCCGCCATGCGATCTCGGGCTCGCCCGTCTGCCAGCAGGCGAGGGCGAGGTGGAGGTTCTCCTCCTGGTACAGGCCGCACGTCGAATAGAACCGGGGGAGCTTGTTGGACGAATAGATCACCGACTGGCCGTCCTTCCCGATTTCGCTCGGCACGTTCTTCATGTACCAGTCGAGCGCGCGGAAGGCGCGCGACGGCACGGCGTCGGCAAGGCCGGAGTCGATCGCCGTGTAGATGCTGGACGCGTCGGGAGAGTCGATGAGCCGCCCGTAGCCGAACTTCTCGCGGTATTCGCCCCACACGCCCCTGCGCTCGCTCCAGAGCGAATCGTCGATCGCGGCGTCGATCTCGTCCGCGCGCTTTGCGAACGCCGCCGCGTCCACCGCCTTCCCGAAGCGCGACGCCGCGCGCGCCATCGCGCGGTACGCGAAGCGGGCATACGCGGAGGCGATCGTGCCCGCGCCGCCGTTGCACCATTTGTTGTCGGTGTTCCAGGCGTTCAAGAAATTCTCGTAGAGGTCGGTACCCGGCACGCGGATGTACTTCTCCATGTACGCGAGATGGCGCTTCACGCCCTCGTACGCGATCTCGCGCATGAAGGCGTCGTCGCCGCTGCGCAGCCAGTAGCGCAGCACGGCGTCGACAAACGGCTCGTTGAAGCTGTAGATGGAATCGCGCATCCCCATGTTGCTCGTGACGCGCCCCTCCTTCGTCTGCGACGAGAAGTGCGCGCGCGCAAACGCCCGGAACGCCTCGTCGCGTCCCAGCGCAATCAGTCCGTAGCTCACGCGCCAGCCGGGGAACGGATCGCGCCAGAGGAGCGCGGCATGTCCGAGACAGTCTCCCTCCCGCACGCCGTCCATCGCGATGTTCTCGCAGAGGATCACGGAATCGAGCTCCTTGTCCGGCGTCTTCACGACGAGCGTTCCGGACAATGCCTCCAGACGCGCAACCGCGTCGTCGAACGCCTTGGGCAGGTCGGACGGAGGCTTGTCCAGCCCGTCCGCCCGGTTGAAGGCGTAGTACGTCTTGCCGCCCCTCGTCTGGCGTCCCCGTTCAGCGACCTTTCCCGACACCTTCGCCGGAATGTCGCCCGTCACTTCCACGAGCAGGTCCTCCGATTCGGCGGAACGCGCCATGCGCACGCGTCTCCCTCCCTCCAGCTCATACTCCGCACGGCCGAACACGTAGCGGTAGCGCACGTGGCCCGGACAGTCGAACGAGAGCTGCCCCAGCCACGTGCGGCGCGGGTTTGAGAGGAACTGCACGCGCGGGCGGTCGGACGTCAGGACGAAGGTGCGCGGAACCTTCTTCCAGTCGTTACCGTGCCAGCCGTACAGCACGCGAGAGAAATCCGCCTCGCCGTCGGTGATCTCGTAGCCGCCCGCGATGGGCGTGTAGCGCTGGTGGCTCACGCATCCGACGCGGTGCCGCTCGCCGTTCTGGCAAATGGTGATGCCGTCGTCGGCTGCAACGGTCACGACGACGCACTGCGGCTTGCCCGTTTCAAGCTTGAGCGGATGGTAGGCGCTGCGCCTGTCCGGACGGAAGAAACGGATACGGTCGCCATAGGTGTCGATGATCCAGCCGTCATGTCCGCCAGGTGTCGCGTTGTCGATGAGGCGTCCGCCGGTCTTGTTGAGGATGACCCAGCAGGCAAACGTGAAGCCGTTCGTAAAATCCGCCCGCCCCACGGCGTCGCACCGGTCGCCGACCTTGGGCGTACCGCTCCAGATCAAGTTGGATGCCGTGATAGACTGAAGCCCTTGTTGAAAGCTCGCCAGATCTTGCTGTTGTACGCTTGTTGTCTTCCCTCCCGCAAGCCCATTGTACGTCGCAGCCTCATTCGCCGTCCACGCACGGGAATACACGCGGGCGTCGATGAAGCGCCCTTCCAATCTATTCCCGCCACGTGAATCCACGCCGAACGACACGGGCAGGCTCTTCTCTATGAGCACCTGCCCTGTGGCGAACGCCGTTGCGGCGCATACCACCATGATGACTGTTGCTTTTCTCATAGCTGCTTTCCCTTTCGCGGAAAATACGTCGCAGCGCCCGCGGAAAGCGCCGCACACGCGAGCGCAAATGTTGCAGATCGGTTCGTCTTCATTGATCTTCCTCCAGAACCTAATTCGGCATTATCGGCTTCGATCCCCGCATCCACGTCCAAACCGCCGTCACTGGCGGTTGACGCGCATCTCGAGCATCCCGGCCGCTCGCCGTCTCGCGGCTCGTGGCGAACCACGTCTGCATCTCGCCGGCGCCTCTGTGGCACCACGCGAAAAACGGCACCAGCGTGAGCCCTGCGCCCTTGAGCGCCGTCATCGGCGTGTTGGCGATGACGATCGGCGAGGGAGAAAGCTCGGCGTCTGGCGGAAGCACTGCGTTGAACGCCCTGCCGCCGTTGTCGACGCCTTCCGCGCAGTAGACGAGCGGCCCCCGCTCCACGGCGAGGCGGCCGCGGTCCTGCGCCACCCGGTCGTCGGCCTTGATGCGCTTCACCTCCATCGGCAGGCTCAGCGTCACGGCGTCTCCGCGCCGCCACGCCCTCTTGACGGAGATGTATCCGTCGGCGCCGGGACTTGACGAGACCGCCTTCCCGTTCACCGTGCAGCGCACGTCCTCCGCGCGAGAAGGCTTCGTCTGCTCATAGAGGCCGCCAGGCGCGGGCACGCCTCTCGCCCAGCCGGGCACGCGTATCTTGAGCGTGAACTCGTCGCCGTCGCGCGCGGGGTTGACCGTGAGCGTGGCGACCCCGCTCCACGGATAGTCAGTCTTCTGCGAAAGGCGCACGCGGCCGAGATCGGCCTCGTTCTCCATGAAGAAGTTCCAGTAGAACGTGTTCTTTACGGCGTCCGAGGCGTATGCCCAGTTGATGAACTGCGGAATGAAGCGCACCACGTTCGGCGGGCAGCACGCGCAGCCGAACCACTTGGAGCGCTTGTATCCGCCACGCGAGGCCATGGGATTCGGGTAGAAGAACTCGTCGCCTGAGATGGAGATCGAGCAGAGCGATCCATTGTAGGCGATGCGCTCTACTATGTCTAGATACTTGGCGTCGCCCGAGCGCAGGAACATGCGCTCGTTGAAGAGCGCGTTGGCGATTGCGGCGCACGTCTCGAGGCACACGCGGTCGTTGGGCAGGTCGAAGGCAGGGCCGTAGCCTTCGATCTCGGGGCGCGCCCCCACGCCGCCGCTGAGGTAGAGCTTCCCCGTTACGATGTCGTTCCAGATCGTGTCGGCCGCGCGCAGAAGCGAATCGTCGCCCGACATCACGCCCACGTCGCACATTCCGGCGTAGAGGTATCCCGCGCGCACCGCATGGCCAACAGCCTCCTTCTGTTCGCGCACGGGCAGGTGATCCTGGTAGTAGGCGTGGTTTGAGGGAAAGCCGCGCTTCCTCTCGCCCACCCTCTTGTCGCGCGGCATTCCGCGCGTTGAGAGAAGGTCCATCGCAAGGTCGAGGTACTTCTTGTTCCCGGTCGCCTTGTAGAGCTTGCAGAGCGCGAGCTCGATCTCCTCGTGGCCGGGCAGGAACCAGATCTGGTCCTTGCCGGGGCCGAACGTGCGGCGCATCATGTCCGCCGCCTTGCAGGCTATCTTGAGGAAGCTGTCCTTGCCCGTGGTCTCGTGGTGCGCGACAGCGGCCTCGATCATGTGGCCCATGCAGTAGAGCTCGTGCGCGTCGTCGCAGTACCAGCGGTGGGTGCCCACGCGTTCGTGGCGGTTGCCGAGCGTGCGCGCGGTGTAGATGTAGCCGTCAGGCTCCTGGGCGGCGCCGAACTTCTCGACGAGCGCCTCCAGCTCGCGCGCGGCTGCCGCGTCGGGGAACATCGCGAGCTCGTACGCCATGCCCTCGGCGACCTTGTACACGTCGCTGTCGTTGAAGAATATTCCCCTGAACCGGCCATGCGGCTCGCCGCGCAGCTTCCTGGCCGCGTTCACGAAGTTGTCTATGCGGCCCGTGTCGCGGCTCTGCTTCAAGTTCGCCGTGGCGGTGACGAGGCGGTTGGTTGCCTCGCGGGCCGCCCAGAATCCGCCCGTGGGCTTCACGCTTCCCATGCGCGGCATGGCGATGGGATAATCTGCCGCGGCTACATTACACGCGAACACGGCAAGGCAAATCAATAGTTTATTCATGGACACTATTGTATCATAACGCGGACAAAGTGCCTAGCGAAAAGCGAAAAATGAAAAACGCGCAGTTGCTGCGCGGCGCGCAGATGGAAACTTACCGCCGCTTCATCAGCGTTCCCCAGCCCGACCATTCGTAGAACCAGTTCGGGGGGAAGCCCCACATCTCGAAGCCGCCGTTGTTCCTGTTCTCGCGCAGGATGGCCGCACGGAGGTGTTTCATCTTCTCCGGGGGCAGGCGCTTCACATGACGGTAATGCGCGTAGGCGCACTCGCGCGGGGCACCGGGTCCGCCGAAAAACGGCATCTTGCTTGGATTCGGCTTGAGCGACACCCAGCGCCCCGAACGGTGTTTCGCGCGATAGAACAGCCCGTTGTCGTACGTCGCCTCGCGCTCGTCGTCCGTGTAGCCGCTCGGCTGCCAGTCACCCTCGTTGTAGCGGAAGGACCACTCAAGCCCCAGGAGGATGCGGTTGTCGAGCGCGCCGTAGAGATCGTCGCCCTGGATCCAGAACAGCTCAGCGATTGCGACAAGCTGGGAAAGCCCGACGACCGTGTGCGCCTGGTCGCGACTTGATTCCTGGCATTGTCCGTTTTGGAAGATGTAGTATCTCAGTTGCTCGGCGTAGCCGTAGTTCGGGATGTCGTCGCGGCGGCCCTTCAGCTGGCGCGTGATCTGGAACTCGTCGTGCGTCTCGGGCCAGTCGGGGACGATGGGCGGTCCGGACGGGAACGGCTCCTGGTCGGCGCGAAGCGGTAGTGCGTTGAGGTAGCGCCAGATGCGGTCGTAGCCTTTTTCGTCGTGGATGAACACGGCGATCGCCAACGCACCGCGCAGGGCGAAAAGCCCCTGATTGCCGAATCGCGAGGGGTCTCCATCCTTGAGAAGCGGATAGAACTTGTCGCGGAGCATCTTCGCGAAGCGCACCTTGTCTTCCTTCGCCCAGCCCTTGTAGAAACGCAGCAGTTCCGCCGCCTCCACGAGCAGGTAGATTTTCCCGTAGTCCAGCGGACCCGACCCGCGTTCGTCGAGTTCCTCGTAGTGCGAGTTGGCGTTGATGAATTCGGCCGCCTTCGCCGCGTAGCGTTCGTCGTCGGTCAGGCGGTACATGAGCGCGAGGTCGTGCGCACGGCGTCCGGCGTTGCCGATGGTCCTGTTGCAGTCGATCGGCCTGAGGCGCGTTGGGTACACCGGCACTTTCTGGTTTGGATTGGCGCTCCAGCACTTCTCCAGCGCCTTGAAGCATCCGTACCATGGTTCGCGCCTCTCCGCAATCATCCTGCGGGCACGGGCGATGTCCTCCGCGCTCTCGGCGATACCGGGATGCACGAACCGCCGGCCTGGCGGGGAGGCGTGGGCGAACAGGACGACGCCGGCAAGCAGAAGCGCGCCGCAAAGCTTTCTACCGGTGATGGACTTTCCCTTAGACCTCATGCTCAACATCCCTCGTCCTACTGCCCGACTCTCCAATACACCACCCAGCGTTCACCGTTGATCCACGCGAGGGGTTTTAAAACAACGCCGTTCTCGTTCTGGAATACGACAGGCGCGTTCAAGTACGCCAGTTTCTTTTCCTTGGCGTATTCCCGCTTGTCGAAATCTTCCTTGATCGGGACGACCTTTGCAAGATCTCCAAGCGAGATGTCCCTCAGGTGTTCCGGTACCGTGTAGTCATGTTCATAGTAGTTGAGCGAGCGAGTCGCGTCCTTTCTCATCCCCTCCGTGCCAAGGCAACCGCCGAGAAGCCAGGGACCGTAGAAGAGCGCCGCATGTGACGGATCATCCGAAAGCACTTCCATGCGGAACGTCCATTTCTCGCCAACGCCGATTTCGTCGCCCGGCTTCCAGGCACGGACGACCTTTCGATAACCCTTGCGCGGTTCACGGACGTAGAGGACGGGCGAAGAGGCGTTCGCGGCTGCAGACACACATTTGAGCGTCGTTTCCGAAAGTTCGAAAGTGAATCCCCTCCACGTGATTCGCGAAGGGATGAAGAGATTGACGTAAAGCGCGTTGCCGGATTCCTGCGCGATGTAGTCGGCGAATCCGGTCTGCGATTCCATGGCGCTTCCCACGCAGCACCAGAATGCGTCGTTCGCGCGGTTGCGAAGTTTGTACGAACCAGTCATCATCGGCATGAAATAGGTGATGCGCCCTTCCATGGGCTCCTGTTGGGCGAGGATATGGTTGTAGATGGCGCGTTCAATGTAATCGGCCGTCTCGATTCTCGGATTCAGTGCGAAGAGACGCCGTGCGAGTTTCAGCATGTTGTACGTACAGCAGCTTTCGCCGGTGACGCCGGTGAGGTGCGCGCCTTGGGTATCGGGACGGAACCAGTGTTCCTTGTCCGAGAAACAGCCGGCGACGTACATGTGATGGTTCAAGGCCCGGTCGAAGAAATACGTGACGCGGCCCAGCGCCCTGTCGTCGTGGAAGAGTTCGTACTTGCGCAGGTCGGCGAGCATCTTGGGAAGGTAGGTGTTGCAGTGCTTGGGGGCGAAGGCGTCTTCGCGGCGGTCGAGCGCGTCAAGGACCGTGGGGTCGTCGAATGCATCGGCGGCCTTTGCATGCCGGGGGTCTTTTGTGATGGCGTAGAGGCTGCGCAGCGCCTCGCCGATTCCGCCGAATTCATTATGGCGCATCTGCGCCAGGTCGTTTTCCGAAAGCGGAGAGAGCCGTGCGTATGCCCAGTCGCCGAAACGCCGCGCGACGAGTAGCGCCTCTTCGTTTCCCGCAAGCGTGTACTGGTCGATGAGTCCCGCAAGGATTTTGTGGAGCGTGTACCAAGGAGCCCAGACCCTCTTTCGGGCGATCACGCGGTCGATGAACGATTCGGGGAACGCCGAGACGTAGCCCGTGCCGATCGCGTCCTGGCAGAGCCTCAGCTGGTGCACGACCTCCGCAGCCGCCCGCTCCTCGGGCAGCGGCACAAGACGCTGCTGCGCCTCGTTCCGCCGTGCATGTATGACGTTGGCCATGCCACTCAACCAATGTCCGCATGTGTGCCCGCGCAGTTCAACGCCAGGAGCCTCCCATCCGCCAAGACGCAAAACGCCGTTCGTGTTCGAGAGCGAATCGAGACCCGCCGTTACGCGAAACATCCACGTGAGATTGTCCGGCTCAAGCGACATCAGTACCGCTCGTTCGCGCTTCACGTTTTCCGCAAAGGGCGACGGCATGAGCGAAACGGAAACGCCACCGGACGGCACCTGGCCGGCGTCCACGCCCAGAAAGGGCGAAAGCGTGGCGACACATATCCACACAGCACATTTTACACGGCAAAGAAGTCTATTCGTTTTCATGTTCGTCCTATCTCAAGATCACGCTTGTTCCATCTGTCGGAATGGTGCCGTCCCAGGGCGAGGTCTGCGCCTCGCAGCGGACGGATTCCAGCAGGCCGGTCACTGACGAGAACTGCTCGTCCAGCCACGCCTTGTGCCCGGAAATGAAATTTTTCAAGATCGACACGTCCTGCGCAAACGTGCGGTTCTGCGGCCAGCGCGCGTCATTTGCCTCGGCGGATTCGCGCAGATAGTCGGCAAACTGGTCAATGGCCCCGCCGTTCGCGGCAAGCGCCGCGTAGGCGTTGCGTATCTGGTTGTACTTTGCACGCGCGCGGCGCGCAAAGCGATAGTCGGAGAGCCATTCGCAGTACATCGACCCCTGCGCCGCGTGCCATCGTTCCGGCGACGGACGCTGCATGTTCGCTGTTCCGGCCGCGTGGTCGAAATCCCATACCGGCCCCCAGACGAGTTTCCCGCCGACGTCCTTGTAGGCGTAACGGCTCTTCGCCCCAGCGTCCTGGTTGCCGAAAAGCTCCTGCACGAGAAAATACCCCACCATCGAATCGACGTCGCAGTACGACGAATAATGCCGCCCTTCCGCCGACTTGCGGTTGGCGGACGTGCAGGCGTCAAAGTAGTTTCGGAGGAAGTCCCTCGCCGAATCGAACATCGCACCGTTCGTGTTCAGGTACTCCGGTGCATTCACCATCGTCTTCATTTCGAGGTTCCCGGACCTCACGGTGAAGCACGAAACCTCGTCCATCTCCGTGGAGAACTCGAAGAGCCAGCCGCCGTTGACGTCGATGGCAGACGGGTCGATCCACGAAAGGTCCTCCGCCGTGTGGCCGTTATCCTCGGAATACCCCTCCCAGTCAAAGACATTGACGCGGTCTTCAGCGATTCGGATATGCTCGCAGAGCTGGTAGAGTCCATCGTAGCGTCCGTTCAGGACCACTTCGACCCACGTTGACTTCATCCCCATGACGCCGATCGACGCCGCGAAGTCGAATGCAAGCTTGTTGCGCATGTTCGACATGTCCGGCATGTTCGCAAGCAGCACCCAGTGCTTCGACTTCACCGAGCCGAGTCCGAAGGGAGACGCCTTCTTGTCGAGTTTCAGCTTGTACGGCTTTTTCGGGTAGCCTGCGGACGTGTTGCCGCGCACATTGACGACCATCGCGCCGTTGTACTGCTCCTTGAAGTCCGCATTGCCTTGGATGCGGAGCCAGCCGTCATGCTTTTCCTTTGCCGAAGTTGGGAACTCTCCGTCGTCGGTCGTCAGATAGCACACGGGAAGCTTCGAGAAGAACACCTCGCGCGTCAGCACCGGAAGTCCGCCATTCATCACGGAGAATTGCAGCCAGTGTTCGTAGTCCGACGCGGACGGAACATACGACGACGTCTCCGCCACATTGGTACTTTCGTAATTCTTCGCCCAATCGGCACGCCGCCACGAGCAGGAGAAATCGCCGGACTGCAGAAAGGCGGGCAATTCCGGCGCAAGGGCGGTTCCCGCCTTCGGACGTGAGACGTCGAACGCATACGTCTCGCCGCTTTCTTCGGCCAGGGAGCCCAGGACCTCGCCCTCGCCGGCCCCCGCAAACGTCATCGCCGGTTCAATATCCGCGACGCCGGCGCGAAACCAGCCGCGTCCGCCCGCCGTCTGGAGTCGGATGTAGTCTCCATCCGACTTGACTAGATAACTCACCAGTTTTTCGCCGTCAACCGTTCGAACGGAGAATTTCGCCTCCATCCAAACGCCAGTCGCCGGAACGACGCCGGATGCGGACACCTCGTTCCAGCATCCGTCGCCCCATGCGAGAAAGCCTGCGGAACCCGACTCGAGGATGACGGGCGTGAGCGCGGCCATGCCGTCCGGCGCGCCGGGCTCGCCCATGGGCAACTCGTCCGCGTGGAAGCGGAACTCCACTTCATAGACATCGCCCGTCGGGGACGCAAGGGTTCCGGCATCTGCAACCACCGCCCCCCACGCCATCGCCAACGCCCATGTGACGAGGTGCCGCATTTCGCGTTTCCACTTACTTGAAGATGATCATGAAACCGCTCTTGGCGTAGACGATCGTGAGCGTATAGGCACCGTTGCCGGTAGGCACGGCACGTACGCGCCAGCTGCCGCTCTTTTCGTTCGCGTTGAGCGTGTTCAGAAGAGCGGTCACGTTCGCGCTCGTGCCGGAGAAGGACGTCGCCGTGAGAATCGGATATGTCGCGGTCTTGTCCGTGAACGTCGCGGCATCGGGAACGACCACGTCGTTCACGGAGAGGTTGACGGCGCCGAACACGCCCTCGCCCGCAAAAGCCACGCCGGAGGCGATGGTCGTTGAGAAAGGAAGAGCAGAATAGGACATATCCTTTGCCAATTCGAATGTTCCGGCGTTGACGGTGAGCGTAGACCCATCGACGACAGAGAAACCCGGCCCCACCGTCAGTTTCGAGGCACCATTCTTCACCAAGTTGATGCTGCTGTTTATGATTGGTCCGTTCAATACGTTTGTCGCGCCGGACTTTTCGCCGAAAGTGAGCGTCTGATTCTGCTTCACCTGGACCTGGAGATTGGCGTTCGTCTGCTGGTACGCACCTACAGTTACGCTGCGTTCCATGTCAAACACGCGGACAGGCGATGCGGGGGCGCCCGATATTAGAAGCGTTGATCCCTCAAGATGGTTGTTCCAGAACGCATTGACGAGTCCATCCGCTGCATTCTGCGCATTCGTGGCGACAAATTCGACCGTGCCCGTGAAATCGGAGAAGTCCGCGGTCTCCCCAAGGCGGAAGCTGCGCGCCTGCCCATCCTCCTGGACGAACCTGAGCGTGCCGGATCCGTGTACCGTCGAATCGTTAAGATTCTTTGAGGCACCGTAAAACGTCAATGTCGCGCCGTACGCAACATCGACTCGTCCTGTGACATTCGCGCCGACCTTGGCAAAGAGCATCCCGTTCGAAACGGCTACTGACGGAAGGAGCGGCTGGAATGCGGAAAGCGTGAGCGTACCGTCACCTGACTTCACAAAGCCCTTTGCGTCAGGGTTGTTGGCGAGAAGAGAATTGCTCGCCCAAGTGACCTCGTTCGTTCCCGTATCGACCGAAATGAAATCCGTCGAAGACTTGACTCTGCTCGAATAATCGGTCGACACGCCGTCGCCGTATTCAAGAGTGCCGCCGTCGAAAACGATGTCCCCAGTGGATCCTTCTCCACCAAGTCGGCCTTCCGCAACAAGCTTGATGCGCCCGCCCTTGAGCGTGGTGCTGTTCTTCCAGAGGTTCGCCGCGCCGAGAGTGAGGCATCCGGAGCCGGTCTTGACGAAATCGAGGAATTCGTTCCCGCCACGCCCGATGACGCCGTAGAATGTGCTGTCCGTGTCCTTGGTTCCGACAATCAGCGTCTTGCGACGTGTGCTGAAATCACCCGTGTTGAAAACCTTGATGTTCTCATTTGGCGCGGTGATCGACGAATCGGTAGATAGCTCGCCAATTGTCCATTCCGTCAAGCTGTCGTTGCCCAGGCGAAGCATCATTCCGCCTCCATCCGCCGTCCAGGGATAGAACTTCACCGATACATTTGAAAGGTCGTTTGAGCCGAGTTGCAGCCCGCTCGATGTCGTCGTGCCGCAAAGCCCCAGCGTTCCGCGGGAAGACGAAAAATCTCCGCTCCAGACAGGGCTGTTGTTTTTAGCGATGAACAGGAATTCCGATCCCTCGGCAATCTCGACGTCCCCGGCGAACGGAGCGCGCCGTTCGACATGGAGGACGTTGAGCATTTCGTTTCCGGGATCATTCTGCACGACCAGCTTCTTCCAGGGGAACTCCGGTCCGTCGCTGCCCATTCCGACAAAGTTCAGCCGCGACCCGTTTTTCAGCGTCAGAGCCCCGTAGCCAAAAGAGTTCGTGTCGGCGAAGCGCATAAACTCGCTCGGATTGAATGGACTTTCCGTAGCCGTGTCGTAGAAACCATTCAGAGTCGTACCACCCGTGTGGGAATTCAGAGTCCCCATGAACCTTTTCGTCTTCGTGGACTTTCCGTTGAGAACGACTTCCAGGTCTCCTCCGAACGCAACGTTCGCGAAGGCATTCTCCCCGAAGCGGTCGCGGGTAATTGTCACCTTCGGATATGCACCTCCCGCAGCGACCGGAACCGTGTTGGTTATCACCGCGCCGGAATTGAACGTGTAATTCACGAAGGAGAGGCTGTGTCCGTTCAGGTCAAGAACGCAGTCGGTGTCGATGGCAACCTTCGTATATGATACATCACCCGTAAGTTGATAAGGCGACTGCTCCGCCTTGACGATGAGATCGTCCGCCATTGTCGGGAGCCACGCCATTGTTGCGAGGATCGAAACTATTGCACATATTGAGAGTCTTTTCATGTCGGTTCTCCTTGGTTTTGTAAAGCCTTTTGAGGGCTTTGGGAAAAGTTTACCATTTCCCAAGGCGTACCACAATTCCCCGAAAAAGGGGATGCCTACCGCCGTCGGGTGGCCGTGAGCATGATATTGATTGTCAAATGGTGACACACACGGGGGTTGGTTTTCCGTGCCCGACGTGGAACTGACGCTTGACTGTGCGGCCATTTGAAGTTGCCTCCACCTCGTACGTGCCGCAAAAACCACGGAACGAAAGACGCCCGCCCGGCGCGTCGCGGTCGAAGTTCGTGCGCCATTCGCGTCCAAAGAGGTCGCAGATGACGTTGTAGGCCGGCTTGGGGCTCATGTCGCGGCGGCGTTTGCGCAAAAGTACCGCAGCACGGCATTCCTGTCGAACTTCATCGCCGCCCACAGGGGTGCGGTGACGCCCGCTCCCGCAAGCATCACCGCATGGCGCAGGAAATCCCTGCGAGACTGTATGTCCTTGCCCATTTTTACCTCTCCTCGTTTCTTTTTTTACCCGCCGCCATCTGGGACATCCCCGAATCCAAATCAACACACTCAACACGTTCTAGTGCTTGACTTTCAATTTGACTTGTCGCCGCAACGTTCGCAGGGATAGGACTTGGGGGCCTTGTAACCGGGTTTGTCGACCGGACGCAGCGCCTCGAACTGGATGTAGACCGAGTTCATGCGGATGTCCGTCACGCCTTCGGCGAGGCGGGCGGCCTCCTTCGGGAAGAGACGCACGAGGTGCGTGGCATGCCCCGGCACTTCCGTCGAATACCTGATGCCGTAGATGCCTTCGTCCTTCTGCCGCCAGAGGTCGCGTACGAGCCACTTCCCCTCAAGTCCGAGTGAATCGAAGTCGATGGCGATGCGCGTGTCATCCTCCGCGGTGTTGAAGAGCGCGAACACGAGAGATCCGTCGCGCATGGGCTTCGCCCACACCTGCGCGCGCGGCCCCTTCGCCACAAGCGCCGCCTGCGCGCCGAGCTCGTCCTGGTTCACCTCGATCACCTCGTCGTTCGTCAGGAGCGAACGCGTGAAGTCGTCGAGCTTCGTCAGGTCGCAGCCGAGGAGGAGCGGCGAGCAGAGCATCGCCCACATCGAGACGTGCGTGTACTGCTCGTTGTGCGTGAACGTGCAGGCATGCGTCTTCGTCATGCCCACGGTGCCGATCCCGCCGATGCTGATCGGCCCCACCATGAGCATGTCGGGGTCGTTCCACGCGCCGGGACGGGCATACGGCCAGAGCGGGACCTGCGCGTTAACGATCCGCGACATCTGCAGGAAGCTGTCCCGGAAGTCGCCGCCCGTGCGCCAGCACTGCCCGCCCACGTTCTCGCCCCATGTGGACACGTTCGCCAGTCCGTACTGGCAAAGCGAGAACACGATGTCGCGTTTCTGCGCGGCAAGCGCCTCGCCCATCAGGCGGAACGGCAACGTCGCGGCCTCCAAGGACGAACCGCCGGCGACTCCCTTGTGGCTGTACATCCCATTGCGGAACCCCTTCCTGTTGTACGTGCAGAGATCGTACTTGAGGTAGTCGTAGCCCCAGTCGGCGTACGTCTTCGCGTCCTGCCATTCGTGACCCCAGCTGCCCGTGCACATGCCGCACGTGTAGGGGCCGGGCGAAGAATAGAGCCCGATCTTCAGTCCCTTCGCATGAACGTAGTCGGCGAGCCCCTTCATGTCGGGGAAGCGCGCGTTCGGGTTGATGGTCCCGTCCGGCTTGCGTTCCGCGCCCTGCAGCGTCGGGTCGTCCTTGAAGCGGTAGGGATTGTTCTGCCAGAAGTCGTCGATGTTCACGTACGTCCATCCGTGGTCGGCGAGGCCGCTCGACACCATCGCGTCGGCGGCGTCGCGGATGTTCTTCTCCGTGACCGCGAAGTTGAAGCAGTTCCAGGAGTTCCATCCCATCGGTGGCGTGAGCGCGATCTTGTCGCCAACGACGAGCTTCCATTTCCGGCTCGCGCGGCCATGCGCGTTTTCCGCCGCGACGTCAAACTCGTATGTCCCCCGCTCCGCCACGGCCCCGCCGATGATTCCGCGCGCCGCGTCAAACGTCGCGCCTTTCGGCAGGCCCTCCACGGAGATGCGCATCGGACGCTCCCCCGTCACGGGAATCCGCCACAGGATAGGCCGTCCCGGACGCACCCCGAAGATCCTCGTGCCGTTGATGCGCGGCATCTTGCCCTCCGGCGGCGTAAGGATGCCGAGCTGCGGCGTTTTCCGAGTCCGCTTCGCGCTGAACGCGCCGCTACCGGCGTTCGTGTAGAACTTCCCCGACACGCGGTCGTACACGCCGATCGCCCCGTCTTTCGCCCTGCGCACGGGGACGATGTGGCAGACGAGTCTCCCGCCGCGCCGCACCTTGAATGCATAGAACCGCACGCTCGCGTGGTTGTTCCACCGCGTGAAGGCGCCATTCTCGAAGACGAACGAGGCGAAGAGCACGAGATTGGTGGGCGGCGAAAAGGACTTTGCACATTCCATCGTGCCCGCGCTCGTGCCGTTCACCGTACATGCGCGGCTGCCGTAGTCGGCAACGATGCGGTAAAGAGTACCCGCCGCCGCCGGACACTTCTCCGCACCGGACGTTGAGGATCCGCGGTCGAAACGGAAGTAACCCGTGTTCATCTTCCCGGCGGAAAAGGTGTCCGCCGGACCGTCCACGCGGTCGCACCACAGGAACTGGTTGCAGCCGAATCCGTGCGAGAGGAACTTGACCGTCATCTCCACAACGTCAGAATCCACCGGCCGGAAGTCTGTCACGATGCGCTGCCCGGACAACAATGCGTTGCCGTGTTTCTCCACGCGTGTATCAAGGTATTCAAGGTCCTGGTACCCGGCCACAACGCCCTGGGCGTTTGTGACGCACAGCTCGGCGAGGGCACTGCCCGTACCCTCGGCCTGCACGATGCCGGACGCCATGGCTGCAAGGACCATTGCAATGGTCCTCGCCTTTAATGGCATGTAGAGTGCTTTTCCTGTTATCATGGCTTGTTTCCTTTTTATTCAAACAGTCGCTCCACCGGAATTGCAAAATCGAGCAGATGATCTGTGCGAATGGACGAAGCAAGACGGCCGTCATACACGAGCACGGTGCGGACGGACATACCCGAACGGAAACCCACGGCATGGGCTTTGTCGTTTATCTCGGAAACCACGTCCAAACCGATGCTCTCACGGCGTTTTATTTCCACCAGATACGCCGTTGTCCGTGTCTGGAGCAGGAGATCGACCTGAACGCCGCCAAGGTCCGCAGATTTCGTGCGGCGATATGGCGCGGCGGACAGCAGCGACGCTCCGTCTATTCCGAGAATTGGAAGCAGTGCTCTGTAATTTGAGATCACGAGGTTCTCGAACTGAAGCCCCTTCATCACGTCCCACCCCTTCAGCTCCGCAAGCGATCCGCACTGGAAAAGCCCCGCTTCAACCTCCTTGGCGTGCGGCTCGATGTGGTGCAAGTAGAATCGCGCGTAATTGTCCTTGAGCCTATACCGCACGATGCGTCCCACCCTTCCCGTACAGGGGTTGACTCCGCCATCCTTCGCGACGAACCCGGCAAGTTCCAATTCGGAGAGATGTTCCACCAGGTGCCCGTTCCGTTCAATGCCGAGAGTCTCCGCGATTTCGGTGGCGGATTTCGCCCCGTATGCGATCGCCTTGAGCAACGCCTTTCGCATCTGCGACTTCTTCCCGAATATCTGGCTGAATATCTGGTTGAAGTCGCGGAAGAGGATACCCTCCCGCGTGAAACACAGCTGTCGAATGTTCTCGTCTGACGAAACGCCGGGATTGATCTCTTCAAGATACTTCGGGACGCCGCCGATCACGGAAAGGACATCCAGAACCTCGCCTGTGGAAACGCGCTCCGCCGCCGTTCCCCAAAACGCCCTGCAGACTTGAAGCGGAAGTTCGTCTATGACAAAATCAAGCGAGTCGCGCCCGGCAAACCCCGTCCCGTTCAAGATGTTCTCCGCAATCCAGCTTGAAACGCTGCCGCAAAGAACAAGGACGAAGTTGTTTCTGGTCTTGAAGAACCTGTCCCATGCGATCTTGAGCGTTCCGGCGAAGGAAACGTCATAGCCACCCATCCATGAAATCTCATCAAGCAACACGACAAGACGTCCATCCCCTGGAAGCGAATTGCCGAGCATCTGGAAAGCCTGCAGCCAACTCGACACGGCCACGTCAGGCGCGTTCGTCTGCATGGACAGCTGTTCCATGAAACTACGCAACTGCACCTTGTTATTGATGCCCTCGCCCGGAGCTTGTCCTTCAATTGTAATGAAATGGTCGGAAGAACGCCTTGCGAACTCCGCCACAAGCGTCGATTTGCCGATTCGTCGCCTTCCACGAACCGTCACAAGGGAAGGCGTTGACTTCTGCCAAAGCCCATCCAGCCTATCTAAAATTGATTTTCTTCCTACGAACATCGCCTATGATCCTCAATCAGCGGGCACCATGATATCACAATTTGGGCACGAAATCAATCCTGCGGTATATTTCGTGCCCGAAAATGTAATGCGGCTTTCGGGCACGAAATATCACTGTCGGTCATTTTTGTGCCCGTTTAGTGAATTGCCACGCCCCTCCGCCGTGTACGACACCTTGCCATCCGCCGCGCGACGCGCGGAGATCCGGCCGCCGCCCGGCAGGCGCAGGTTCCTGAACGACACCTCCTTGCCGTCCCACGCCTTCGGCAGCGCGGGGAAGAGGCGCACTTCCCTCTTGTGCGGGTCGTAGGAGAGCAACATCTCCTGAATGCCGCGCGCGAAGCCAAAGTTCGCCTCCAGCGTGAACGGACGGTACGTGTACTGCGAGAGGCCGCACTTGAGCTGGTCGCCGTTCAGGTTGAAGCCGCAGCGCGAGGTAAACGCCCGCTGGAAGTCCTTGAGGTAGCGGTAGGCGCGGTCGCCGCGTCCGAGCCGCGCCTCGAAGCATCCCGCCCACGGGAACGAGAAGCCCACCCACGCCCGCGTCGTGAGGGACTCCCACTGGTCCACCGAACGTGCGAAGTCGACGCCCGCGTCGACCGGCACGTCCACGAGCGGAAACACCTGCAGCAGGTGCGACGGATGGCGGTGCGAATTGGCGAGGAGCCGCCCGGCGGCAAGTTCGAGGACGCCGTCAGCCGAAACGTTCGGCGGACCGAACGTGCCCACGTATCCGCGCCATTTCGCCGCCTCCGCCTTGTCGCCGCACGCCTCCGCGAGACGCGCGAGCCATGTGTAGAAGCTGTCGAAGATCACGCGGTCGTAGGTGGAGTTAGGGGTGAGGAAACACTCATTGCGGTTGTCTCCGACTTCTGGCGAACAGGAGAGGTCGAGCCTGCGGACGCCCTTTTCAATCTTCCACGCGTGCTCCAATCCCGCGGCAAGCTCGCGCCCGAAGGCAAGATACTTCGCGGCCTTCTCCGGCGTGGGGTCGTAGTCCCATGCGTCGCAGAAGGTGTTGAACGCCCAGATGCCGTGGGAGGGATGAAGCGTGTAGGCGGTCCACCCCAGAATGGGCTGCGCGGCATAGCCCATCGTCGGGGGAATGACCGCGCCGTCGCCGCCCTTGAAGATCTTGCGGCAGAAGGCGCGGCATTCGGGCAGGCGCTCGATGAAGAAGTTGGCGAACGCCTCCAGCGCCTCGATGTGTCCGGCCGGCCCCGCCGCCCAGTAGGTCATCTCGGTGTTCATGTCGTTGTGGTAGTCGCCGTGCCACGGCGGCAGACGCCCGTTGTCCGCCGTCCACAGCCCCTGCAACGCCAGCGGCGCATGGCCGGCGCGCGCGCCCGCGCCGTAGAGGTACATCGCGAAATCGTATTGCCGCTGCATGTCCGCATCGGGGAGGACGACCTCGCTCTTGGCGTTGAACGCTGGCCAGAACGCCGAACGCGGCGCGTCGCCTGCGGCGCGGAAGCGCACGCCCGCCTCGAAATCGGTGTCGAACCGGTTGTCCGCCCCCTTCCGGCGGGAACGGCGATAAACAGCCCCCTTTTCGCCAATTTCAACTACGGCCTCCGGGTAGCCGCCGAGTTTGTCGAAGGACAGGTTCTTGACGAACACCTTCGACGCGAACGTCACGCCGTCGGGAACGCGCATCGACAGCAGCTTGTCGCCGTCGTCGAACCAGGCGAGAATCTCCCTGTCGCCGCTCGGCGTCGCCACTGTCACGGTCGCGACGGCGGTCTTCCCGTCAAGGCGGAAACGCTTCAGGGTCTGTCCCTCGCCGAGCTTCATCACGAGGCGGACGCCGGGCAGCTTCGTCGCGGATTCGCCCTTGTCAAACACCTCCTTGCGCCGCGCGTCGTCCTTCTTCGCCACGACAGCCACAAGGGTTTCCCACGTGAAGTTGGTCGAACCGTAGCAAGACGACACGATGTTGTGCCAGAAATCGGCGCGGTCGAGCGTCACGTTGAGCGTGTCGCCGCCGCCCCACAGGAGCGCGCCCGCGCCGCCGTTGCCGAGCGGAATCCCGTCGTCCCACGTAGCCACGGGCGCCGTGAGGTCAAGCAGAGTCCCGCTCCTCGCCGCACTGGCGAACACTGCCGCGAAAGCGGCGAGAATGACGACTTGCATACATCTGGACTGACTTCTCATTTCTTTTACTGGGTGGCTGATTGACGGGCCTTGCAGATTGTGATACCATTTCAGGCATGAAA
>CAMKJU010000063.1 GCA_946413265.1 uncultured Lentisphaerota bacterium | reverse complement strand
TGGTTCAACTACACGAACTCCGCCAGTGCCATGAAGGCGCTGGCCCTGAATCCAAGAGGTGTTGAACGTGATAAGGCCATCGAGCTTGTGATAAAATTCAGTCCCGTTGACGATGCCACTACGGTATTCGTAGAGACGGTTATGACGAATTCTGCGAACTATAACTTTGGCGAGCAAGGAATTGCAAGCGCACATTATGCAGACAGATTGCTGTCTTTTGCAGCAACCAATGCTGCTCAACTTGCGGCGAGGGATGCAGCAGTGAAAATGCTATACAGGAATAGACTGTTGGAATCTGGTACCGATGCGATAATAGATGAAACATTCCTTAAGTACATAGACGGCTATGCGACAAGTTCCAACCGCCTTGAATACGCAATCAACGCATTTTCATATCCCAAGTGCGCGAGGATATTTGGCGACTATTTCACCTCCGTCACCAACCAGCTCCTTTCATCAGGACAACCGCTTCGGTGGATCAATGTCGGTGGTGTCGGTAACTGAAGCATAAGGAGAACTTGCTATGATTTTAGCAGCCGCATTTCTTTCCGCATGTGGGCGCGGACTACATCGTTCCAAATAATCAGGAGGTATATTCAAGATGAAGGAATCGGTCATGGCATGGTTGGCAATCTCAACCTCGTTCACAGTGGCGACGGTGTGTGGGCACACCTACGACAAGACGAACGACGTGGTATATGCGGCCTTGTCGCGCGCGGCGTTCTACTACGAAGACCTGCGCGAAGGCACGCCGCCAGACAACGACCCGCCGCCTACCACATGGCGTGGGTTCCTTGGCGCGGACACCAACGGCTGGACGCTTGCCGGGAAGATGGCCGCGTTCGACTGGTATCTTTCCACGCTTGCCACGAATGACTGCAAGTCCATGGACTATTTCGATGAGCTTTGCGTGAGGGTTGCGGTCGGAAAGTGCGAATGGTTCAACTACACGAACTCCGCCAGTGCCATGAAGGCGCTGGCCCTGAATCCAAAAGGAGTATTCCGTGACAAAGCCATAGAACTTGCCGTTAAGTTTGGCGGAGTAAATGGAGCTACTACGGTTTTTGTTGAAACAATCTTGACAAATGCCATTGATTATAGTGTTATCGAACGAGGCTCTGCCGTGTGCCAGTATGCAAATAGCCTATTGTCGTACAATATGACCAACGATGTTCAACGCACCTTTTGCGAGAATGCCGTGAGAATGTTTTACAGATTGCGCTTAAGCGAACCGCTCGGAACAGAAATTGTGGATCACCTGTTTTTAAAATACATTGAAGACTATGCCATGAGTTCCAATAGGGTTGAGTTTGCAAGTCATGCACTTATTAACTCTAATTGCGCACCATCCGACATTCAATATTTCACCTCCGTCACCAACCAGCTTCTTTCCTCCGGCCAGCCGCTGCCGTGGATTAATGTCGGCGGAAGCGGCAACTGATTTAGACGGAGGCCTTTCCATTACTTTCGTAACAACAGTAGCGCAGATTCATGCTCTACTGTTCCAGAACGCGGAAGAAGTGTGGCGGACGGGTGCGCCAGCAAATAAAAAGTTTGGATTCGTAATTGACAAAATGGCAGGGAGGGGGTAAAATGTGAGTTATATTTTACTCTTGCATAAAAAGGAGTTTGCGAATGAACATGAAAAAACTGACGATGGTAGTTGCAATCTGCGCGGCGGCGTTTGCGCCTTCATGGGCGGACGACCGCACAATCTCGGCAGACTACACGCTCACCGCAGATGAAACGGTCGACGGCGTCCTGACCGTCGACTCCGGCGCGACGGTCAATCTCGCCGGCCACACGCTCACCGTGAAGGGGCTCGCCGGCGACGGCACGATAACATCCGGCAAGTATTCGCTCGACACGTCCGTTCCCGTGCCCGAGATTGTGAGCGGCGAGTCCATCTTCTGGCTCGACGCCTCCGCATCGGACACGCTGACGGTCGACGGCAACGGCCTTGTCACAGGATGGGCGTCACGTAGAGGATCGAACTCCGCGAAGTATATAACAAGCGGCATGACGGCTCCGACCTTCGACGACACCACATACGGCATCCCCACCGTGGACTTCGGCGCCGCCGGCAGCAAGAAAGACCTGGCCTTCGATCTTCTCTCGAACATCAGAACAGTGTTCCTGGTGACGAAAATCCAGAAGTCCCCGGGTGCGTTCTGGCTGGCGACGCCCAACCAGGGGACATGGGCTTTCCATCGCGGGGAAAGCTCGCAATACTGCGCATCGTATTCGAACTTCGCAAAGATGTGGAACGGCACGATGCAGGCGAACATGCTGACCGAAGTCCCCGACGACACCGGCTTCATCGTCGCCGTCGGTGAAATGAAGAGCGATTCCAAGGCGAACTCCATCACGAACGACCGCAACATAGGCGGACGGAACGGCGGCAAGCAGCTTTCAGAACTCATTTGCTTCAGCCGCGTGTTGACGGACGCCGAGCGCATCGCCGTGACGGAATATCTCCAGAAGAAGTGGCTCGTTCCCGCCGAACTCCGCGTGCAGGTGTCCGGCAGCGCAGAAAACAGCACCGTGGCTCTTACTGGCAATGTGAAGCTCGTCGTGGAGGGCGGCGGCACGTTCACCGCGTCGAAGGCGAACCAGACCTACACCGGGGGAACGGAAGTCACCGGTAGCGGAACGACGCTTGTCGCCGGCACGGCCACGCATCCGTTCGGCAACGGCGGCGCCGCGCAGACCGTCACGGTAGGCGAGGGCGCGACCGTCAATCTCGGCACGTGCGTGAACGGAAGCACGTGCGTCTACAACTACAATCTCGGCGGCAGCCTGATATGCGGCTACGAGAGCGGCAGAGCGACGCGAAGGTTCAACTTCGTTAACGTCCTTTCTGACAGCGCCGCCCTCAGCGTGGACCACGGCCTGATAGGCGGCACCGCCGACACAAGCATGAGCAGACTGCAACTCAATGGACACGTTCTCTCGATTTCCGCGGAGAACAGTGCGAGCAGCCATCAGCCACTGATAAAATACATCGCAGCCCTGGACTACGGCACGGTCAAGTTCACGAACGGGTACGAACAGTTCTACCAGAACTGCGACTTGACCAACGCAAGGGTTTGGTTCGCCG
The DNA here is from genome assembly GCA_946413265.1 of uncultured Lentisphaerota bacterium. Classification (GTDB taxonomy): domain Bacteria; phylum Verrucomicrobiota; class Kiritimatiellia; order RFP12; family UBA1067; genus RUG572. The sequence continues at coordinate 17,916 of CAMKJU010000063.1, read as the reverse complement.
GGAGTTCGTGGATCGATCTCGCGGACTACGGCTTCAACGCGAAGGATTTCCGCTGCGACGTGGCGCAATGGCGCGTGTTCGGCAACGGAAGGAACAATAACGCACAGCCCAAAATCTCCGGCAGATACGAGGCGGGCGCGAACAGGCCGCCGCTCACGCTTCTCGACGGCGCCACGCTCGACATTTCGGAAATATCCGGAACGTGGACTTCGGACGGCAAGGCGCTTTCCGACGTGAACAACAACCCGTTGAGCACGCCCGGCCTCGTGACGCTCCTTTCCGCGAACGCTTCCTACACGATAGACATCGGCGCGCGCGAAGTCGCCGCCGGCGACAAGCTCGTGGCGTTTCCCTCTTCGTATTCGCCGGGCGACACGGTGAAGTTCACCGCTGCGACCACCGGCGCGGCGCAGACTTTGGAAGAGCGCAATCTCGCGCTCAAGATCAAGCCCGGCGACGGCATCTATCTGAAGAGCACGGAGATTCCGTACGCGCGCTGGCACATCGACACCACAACTCCTTCCAACTCTGGATGGAAATTCTACGACATGAAGACAAACGCCGAGCGCACGGACTGGGAAGACGGAATCACGGACGACGTGGAAGTTCGGTTCTCGTCTTACGCCGAATGGACGGCGATACAGGCGCAGAGCGTGACGCCGCTACGCTATGTCATGGACGGGGCGGTGACGGCCGAAGGCTTCGACGGTACATGGGACATTGCGAACATCTCCGTGGCAGAAGGCACCACGCTCGACCTGAACGGACGCAGCGTTTCCTTGACGGGGCTTGGCGGAATGGCCACAGTCACCGACTCCACGACCGATGCGGAGCATCCCGGCGAGCTGCACATCGTGGTGTCCGGCACGCTCTCCAACGCCGACACGGCCATGACCGGCAACATGAAGCTCGTCATTGAAGGCGGCGGCACGTTCACGGCGGCCAAGGCCGGGCAGTCCTACACCGGCGGTACGGAAGTCGCGGCGGGCATGACCCTCGCCCTCGGCACTGCGACGCATCCGCTCGGCGACGGCAACGCCTCGCAGACTGTGACGCTGGGGGCGGGTGCCGTTTTCAGCGCCGGTACGTATGCGAACAGCACGACGTGCGCATACAGTTTCACGCTCGGCGCAGGCAGCAGCCTTGTGTTCGGAAGTGCAGACCGCGCCACCCGCCGGTTCGCCGACTTGACGTTGCTTGGCGATGCAAGCCTGACCATGCAGGGGACGAGCGGCCCGATGGGGCTCTCGTCGCGGTACAGCACCATAACGCTCAACAACAACAAACTCTCCATGTCCCTTGGCAGCAATTCGTTCATCGGGCACATAAAGACGCTCGACTCCGGCACGATCCGGTTTGCGAAGAGCGAAGGCAACGGAACACAGGCGCAGAACGCCGAGACCGACTTCCGCACCGCCGATGTGGAAGTCGCCAGCCAGGCGTACATCCACCTCGGCAACAGAGGAATGGCCGTCTGCTCTCTCGTGTACGAAAGCGCGAAGTGGAGGTCTTACGGGACGGCAAGGGTGAGAATACACGGCAAATACGCGGCTGCGGCGTTCCGCCCGGCGATCGAGATGCAGGGCGGCTCCACGCTCGACCTTACCGCCGTCACCGGAACATGGAGCGCGAGCGGAACGGATCCGACAGACAGAGGAAACAACGACATAAACACGGCTGGCTCGGTGACGTTCGCCTCTGGCGCGACGGTCGGCGTCGATCTTTCCGGGCGGACGGATCTGAAGGAACTCGCCAAGAGCGCGACGCCCTACGTCGTCACATGGAGCTCAAAGCCAAACGCCACGTTCACACTTGACGCGGAAACTGCCAAGAACTTCAAGATCAAGCCGGACGACACGGGCATCAAGCTCGTCCGCCGTGGCGGCCTCACGGTCATTGTCAAGTAGTCAAATAGGCGGCATCCTCACCGCCACTGGAGGTTGCTTCGGCACCGTGTCCTCCAGAAAGTCAGGTTCCACATCCTGCTGTGCTTCGTACGACGGCGTCGGCGACCTGTTTTTGGTATACTATTGCGCGTGTTTTCGCTGAAGGACAATCCATGGCTGCGGTTTTTCCGCGTGCCAAATCTTACAACCGTTCCAGGTGACGCGCTGGCTGGTGCGGCGTTCATGATGCCGGCTGGGGATGAGACGCTGCCGCAGGCATTTGCGGCGGCCGTCGGCGTGCTGTTCATATACATGTTCGGCCTTGCTGACAACGACGTAGTAGACGCTCGCGCCGATGCAGAGAACGCGCCAGACCGTCCGATCCCGCGCGGTGAGATTTCCCAGCCTGTCGCCTTAGTCGCGATGTTCGCGTGTCTGGGTGCGGCATTCTTTCTGCCGAACTGGATTCTGGGACTTGTATCTCCTGGTACGCGGATGCCGTTCGTGTGGACGGCGTCGATGACGATGCTCCTCGGCTGCGTCTGCGCGTACAACCGGCTGAAGTGGCCAAGCCTCATGGGGGCGTGTCGTGGCTTCAGCGTGCTATGCGGCGGAATGGCGACGTGGATAACGGACGTCCACCCCTATACGCGCGAAATGCTGCCTGAAAGCGACTGGCTGCTGCTGTCGCTTAGCGTGATGGTGGGGGGATGGACAGCGTACATCCAAGCCGTGGCGAAACTATCTGATGGCAAGGAGCGTCCGAGCGAGGGACTAGGCAACCGACGTTTTCTTCTGGGGCTGTCGGCATTCATGCCGTTGCTGGCGTTCGCCGTCATCGCCGTTGCGTCGGGCATGACGTATGCGTCCGGCATTTCGCTTGTGCTGCCGGTGGCGGGATGCTGCTGCACGTTCATGGCATGGTGCTTCGCCGTGGATCCGCTTTGGATGGCACATGGTCCGCCGGAACGACGCTACGCCGTGGGAAAGACGATTGACGCGCTGATTTACCTGCAGATCGGCTTCATGCTCATCGTGCCGCGTCCGTCGTTCCTCGCCGCCGCTGTCGGACTGTGGCTGGCGAACCGTCTCATCCGCCGTCTCTTGCCGCACGCCAGCGGCATGTAAGGAGCATCTCCATGGACACCGTCACTCCCGAACAGCGCAGCAAGATCATGAGCCGGATTCGTTCGCGCGACACGAAGCCGGAGATTCTCGTGCGCAAGATGCTCTACGCCCACGGCTATCGTTTCCGCGTGTGCGACAAGCGCATTGTAGGACATCCCGACATCGTCATTCCCCGTTGCCATGCGTTGATCGAGGTGCGCGGGTGTTTCTGGCACAGGCACGGGTGGACGTGGGACGGACGGAAACTCGTGCAGGAGACAGTTTGCCGCGACGCATCGTCGTCGCCTGCGTCGAATCGGAAGTTCTGGCAGGAGAAGTTTCGCCGCAACGTGCGGCGCGACGCCGCGCACGAGCGGCAGTGGGCGGAAGAAGGGTGGAACCTCATCGTCATCTGGGCCTGCGCGCTGAAGCCGTCCGAGCGCGAAAAGACCTTCCGTTTCATCCTCCGCACACTAGAAAAATGGTGCCTCAAAACTTGAATTTCATTGCTTTCGCTGTTGGGAGTTTAGGAGTCTTGGAGGATGGGAGAATTGGCAAAATATTCTCCTTAACTCCGAGACTCCCAATCTCCCAATAGCGAAAGCAATTAAAATTATCCTCATGTTCATTCTTGTAAGAAGCGTATGTGGTTGGCTAATCTCTAGCGAAAGCAAGAAAGGTTTTGCGACTGGTTCATTTGGGATTTATGAGCAGTTGATTGTGTATCTTCGTAAAATGGACGAGAAACGGCGTTTTGGGCGAATTGTCTATATATAGTATCTCGCCAGAAAAAATAACACAAGATGTTGATATTTCCCCCTTGCGCACAGGGGGGACTTTGTGGTAAACTTATCCGCGTTGCCTTTAAAAGAACCTTCAACCAAAAACAACTTAAAAAAGAAAAGGGAGAATGATGAACATCATCAAGCGCAGCGGCGAAGAAGCGCCGTTTGACCGGTCAAAAATCGTTGTCGCCATCGGGAAGGCGAATGCCACGGTGGACGACGCGGACAAGTTGACGGAGGCGCGCATCCAGCGCATCGCGCAGCAGATCGAGGAGTTCGCGGCGGCGCATGACCGCGCGCTGAGCGTGGAGGAGATCCAGGACCTGGTGGAGACGAAGATCCAGGAGGCGGGTGCACACGCGGTGGCGAAGAAATATATCACGTATCGTTTCATACAGTCCCTCAAGCGCCAGCACAACACGACGGACGGCGAAATCCTCACGCTCATCAACTGCACGAACGAGGAGGCGAAGCAGGAGAACGCCAACAAGAACCCGACGATCAACTCGGTGCAGCGCGACTACATGGCCGGTGCGGTTTCCAAGGACGTGACGAAGCGTCTCCTGTTGCCGGAGGAGGTCGTGAAGGCGCACGACGCCGGCATCCTGCATTTCCACGACATGGACTACTACGCGCAGCGGATGCACAACTGCGACCTCGTGAACCTCGAGGACATGCTCCAGAACGGCACGGTCATCAGCGGCACGACGATCGACCGCCCGCACTCGTTCTCGACGGCCTGTAACATCGCCACGCAGATCATTGCGCAGGTGGCGTCCAACCAGTACGGCGGGCAGTCCATCTCGCTCACGCACCTCGCGCCGTTCGTGCAGGTGAGCCGCGAGAAAATTACGCAAGAGTTGGACGAGGAGCTTGCACTCGTGGGTGCGCAGGTCGACGCGGCCAAGAAGGCCGAGATCGTGGAGAAGCGCGTGCGCGACGAGATCGTGCGCGGCGTGCAGACGATCCAGTACCAGGTGGTCACTCTCATGACGACGAACGGCCAGGCGCCGTTCATCACCGTGTACATGTACCTCAACGAGGCGCGCAGTGAGCAGGAGAAGAAGGACCTCGCGGTGATTATCGAGGAGATGCTCAAGCAGCGCATCCAGGGCGTGAAGAACGAGGTGGGCGTGTACGTGACGCCGGCGTTCCCGAAGCTCATCTACGTCCTTGAGGAGGACAACGTCAAGGAGGGCACGCCCTACTTCTACCTCACCGAGCTCGCGGCGAAGTGTACCGCGAAGCGCATGGTGCCGGACTACATCAGCGAGAAGATGATGCTCGAGCTGAAGGGCGACGTGTACACCTGCATGGGCTGCCGTTCGTTCCTCACACCAGACCGCTTCACGGACGCGGGCATCGGCAACATCTCGAAGGCGAAGAACTACACGCCCGGCAAGCACCGCTACTACGGCCGCTTCAACCAGGGCGTGGTGACGATCAACCTCGTGGACGTGGCGCTCTCCGCCGTGCGTGCGGCCGGCGCGGATGCGTCCGAGGACGCGCGCCTCGCGAAGTTCTGGGAGATCTTCGACGAGCGCATGGAGCTCTGCCACCGCGCGCTCAACTGCCGCCACGACCGCCTGATGGGCACGCTTTCCGACGCGGCGCCGATCCTCTGGCAGTACGGCGCGCTTGCGCGTCTCGAGAAGGGCGAGAAGATCGACGAGCTGTTGTTCCACGGCTACTCCACGATTTCGCTCGGCTACGCCGGACTGTGGGAGTGCGTGTACGCGCTCATCGGCAAGAAGCTCACCGAGTTCGAGGGCGAGGCGCTCGGCCTCGACATCATGAAGAAGCTCAACGAGTACACGGCCAAGTGGAAGAAGGCGTCCGACATCGACTTCTCCATCTACGGCACGCCGCTCGAGTCAACCACCTACCGCTTCGCGAAGTGTCTGCAGGAGCGCTTCGGCATCGTGAAGGGCGTGACGGACAAGAACTACATCACGAACTCCTACCACGTCCACGTGACCGAGCCGATCGACGCATTCGACAAGCTCGCACTCGAGGCGAAGTTCCAGAAGCTCTCGCCCGGAGGCGCGATCTCCTACGTGGAGGTGCCGGACATGCAGCACAACATCCCGGCCGTCCTCGCGATCATGCAGTTCATATACGACCACATCATGTACGCCGAGCTGAACACCAAGAGCGACTACTGCCAGGTGTGCGGCTTCGACGGCGAGATCCAGGTGGTGAAGGACGAACACGGCAAGCTGATATGGAAGTGCCCGAAGTGCGGCAACACCGACCAGAACAAGATGAACGTCGCGCGCCGCACGTGCGGCTACATCGGCTCCCAGTACTGGAACCAGGGCCGCACGCAGGAAATCAAGGAACGCGTCCTCCACGTCTCGTGAGCCGATGAACTACTCGGCAATCAGGACGTGCGACGTGGCAAACGGGCCAGGCGTGCGAGTGTCCCTCTTCGTGAGCGGATGCACGCACGGCTGTCCCGGATGCTTCAACCCCGATACGTGGGACTTCGCGGCCGGCGAGCCATGGACGGACGCCGTGAAGGAGAAAGTGCTCGCCGCGTGCGAACCTGTCTGGATTCAGGGACTTTCGCTCCTCGGCGGCGAGCCGTTCGAGCCCGTCAACCAGCGCGGGCTCGTGCCGCTTCTGCGCGCATTCCGCGCACGCTTCCCGCAGAAGGACGTCTGGGCCTGGACGGGTTGCGTTTACGAAGACGATCTCCTGAAGGAGAGCCCGTGGCGCTGTGAGGTGACGGACGAGATGCTGTCGCTTATCGATATGCTCGTGGACGGTCCCTTCATCGAGGATCAGAAGGACGTGACGCTCGTATTCCGCGGATCGTCCAACCAGCGCATCATTGATCTGAGACGTTGATGCTGGATTCTGGCGCGAGGAACATCTCAAGGTCCGCGCGGTTCTCCGGCGAGAACGTAACGCCGAGCGAGCGCAGCAAGGCCCGTACTGATTTTCCGGGTTCTCTTGTGACGGGATAGACGCCCGCGGCGGCGTGCGCACCGCCTGTAAAGGAGTAGCGGTGGAAGAATGTCCCCTTGAGCGAGAGATCGGCGAAGCCTAGTCGCTTGTGGATCACAAGCACGGCGCGGGGGTATTGGAGCACGCGCACTACGTTGCCCGGACGGATTCGCGACCAGTTGACATTGGGGTTTAAGCGTTCAAGCGCGGCACCCGTGGTGCGGTTGTCGCGCGCTATACGGTCGCGCGAATCGCCGCGCTTCACGGTAACTCGGGCAGTCCAGGGCGAGGACCGCTCCGAGAAGAGCAGCTGCAAGTTGAGCTGCCCGAGGCGCTCCCATAGCTGGGGATGGAGGTCGGCCACGGCGGGACGGTTGCAGAGGCGCTTGATCGTGTCGATCGCGACAACGATTTCGCCTTGACGCTCTGCCGCGGCGAGCTTCTCGAGGAGGACGCGCTCTGCGGCCGGGCGCTGGCTGGCTGTGTCCAGCAGTTTGACCGCGTCGCGCGAGGCCTGCGGGTCTGGCGGTGCGGGAGGCGGATGCACCGGTTTGACAGGCTTGGGTTGCGAGGGCGCCACAGGGGCGCGCGGCGCGGGCGCGGGTGGCGTGGCGGTGGGCGTCGTAGCCGGCCGGTCGGTCCCGTCCGTCGGTTCGGTGGCGGGGGCGGGGGGGCGTGGTTCCGGCTCGATCCGCGTGGGTGGCTGTCGCGTGAACAGCCGGGCCACAACGAACGAGACGACAAGGAGAATGCCGAGAAGCAAAAGCAGCCACCGCAGGCCGTGCGACTTATCGTCGCGCGACCGCGGGGTGTACTCAATGCCGAACTTTCCCCTCGCGTATGACATACGAGCCTTTTACTTCGCGGGTTCGGCTAACGTCTCGTCCGCCGCGAGACCCTGTACGGCGTTGCGCGCCACTTCGATGACCACGTCGCCCGCGATTTCGATCATGAACGTGCGCTCCTTGGCCTCTACGATCTTGCCGATGAGGCCGCCGGCGAAGACGACCTTCGCGCCGGCACGGAGTTCCTGGATCATTTTCCGGCGTTCCTTCTCCTTGCGCTGCTGCGGCTTGATCATCAGGAAGTAGAAAATGGCGAAGATGATCAGCATGGGGAGGAACATGCCGAGTCCGCCGCCCTGTTGCGGAGGCTGAGGCTTCTGGTCGCCGGCGGGCTGCACTGTGCCCGCTTCCGTAGTGGCGACGGGCGCGGCGGAAACCGTGGTTGCGGCTGGTGCGGCAGGTGTCGCTGCGGGAGCCGGTGCAGGCGCGGGGGCTGCAGGTGTCGCTGCCGGTGCAGGCGCGGCGGCCTGCGCGAAGAGGAACTGTTTCATGTTGTTTCTTCTTTCTCTTGTTGTTCTGAGTGGAACTGTTTACGGAAATCGTCGAACGTGCCCGCCACGATGGCGGCGCGCATCTCGCGCATGAACTCGGTGAGGCGGTGCACGTTGTGGATCGTGAGGAGCCGCACGCCGAGGATCTCTCCTGCGTGCAGGAGGTGGCGCACGTAACTGCGCGTGAAGTTCTTGCAGCAATAGCAATCGCATCCTTCCTCGACGGGGCCGAGGTCGCGCTCCCACTTCGCCGCCTTGATGGCCACGTTGCCGTGGCGCGTGAGGGCGGTGCCGTGTCGGGCAACGCGCGTGGGAATCACGCAGTCGAACATGTCGACTCCGCGCGCGACGCACTCCACCATCTGGCGCATCACGCCGAGTCCCATCACGTAGCGCGGCTTCGACTCGGGCAGGTAGGGCACGCTCGCCTCCACGGCCTGGTACATCGTCTCCTCTGGCTCTCCCACCGAGACGCCGCCGATTGCGTAGCCGGGGAAGTCCATCGCCGTCAACTCCTCCGCGCAGTGGCGGCGGATCGCATCGTATGCGCCACCCTGCACGATACCGAACACGAGCTGTCCGGGCGCGTGGGGGGACTCAAGCGACATCTTCGCCCAGTCGAGCGTTATCGCCACGCTCTTCGCGGCACGCGCGGCGTCGCACGGCCATGGCAGGCATTCGTCGAACACCATCGCGATGTCGCTTCCGAGGAGACGCTGCACTTCCATCGACTCGCGCGGGCCGAGGAACACGCGCCGTCCGTCGATGTGGCTGTTGAACCAGCAACCCTCCGGCGTGAGCTTGCGCATCTTCGCGAGCGAGAACACCTGGAAGCCGCCGGAGTCGGTGAGGATCGGGCCGTCCCAGCCCATGAAACGGTGGAGACCGCCGGCGTTCGCCACCACGTCCGCGCCGGGACGCAGCATGAGGTGGTACGTGTTGGCGAGGATCATCGTGGCGCCGTTCTCGCGCAGGTCGCGCGGTTCGAGCGCCTTCACCGTGGCCTGTGTGCCCACGGGCATGAACACGGGCGTCTCGACAGCACCGTGCGCAGTGTGCAGCAAACCCGCGCGCGCGCGTGAGCGCGTGTCGTTAGCGTGGATCTCAAAGGTCCCTGGCTGCGGGTCTGTTGTCATGTGGGCGATAAGTAAACCAAAAAACGCGGCGGGAATCAAGCCCAGATGTGGTATAATACTCGACATGGATAAAAAATATTTTGCCATTGCCGTGCGTACAGCCATCGCGGCAGTAGCGATAAGCGCGATCCTTCCCGCGTTCGCGGAAAGGCGTCCGATGGCGCTTGTCGTGATGGTGGACGGCATGCGCGCCGACGCCGTGCAGTCCGGCGAGATGCCGAATCTCGAGCGCCTCCGCGCCGGGAAGTGGCAGGCGGGCTACAGGACCGCCTGGTCGCTCACCGGGCAGATCACGCCCGGCTCCGCGCCGTCGTCCGCGCCCAACCACGTCTCCATCGCCACGGGCTACACGCCGACGACGCACGGGCTCGTTTCGAACTCCCAGCTCGAGGGCGGCGTGTTCACCGCAAAGCCGACCTGGCTCAAGCGCATCGTGGACGCACAGGCGGGCGCGACCGCGCTCTTCGCCTACACGTGGGAGCCGGACGCGAACCTCGCCCCGGCGGAGGGCGTGGAGTTCCTGCTTGGCACGGACGCCGGAAACACCGCCACCGTCTCCGCGCGCCTCGCCTCGACCAACGCGCCGGACGCGACGCTGTTCTTCCTTGACGACGTCGACCACGCCGGACACGCCGGCAACTACTATCCCTACACGGCCGGCTACCGCGCCGCGCTCGCAGCCGCCGACGCCAGCATCGGCGCGTGCCTCGACGCGATCGCCTCGCGCCGGACCTTCGCGGAGGAGGACTGGCTCGTCTGCGTCGTCTCCGACCACGGCGGCTACAACAAGTACCACGGGCAGATCACGGCCGGCAGCCAGGCGGACACCGTCCCCGTGGTCATCTGCGGCACGGGCGTCACGCCTGGACGCATACCGGGCGTCTCGCACAACTTCGACGTCGCGGCAAGCGTGCTTGCGCACTTCGACGTGACCGTCCCCGACCTGGAGGCGACGCGCCGCGACACGTCCGCCGTCGCCGCCTCCACGCGCACCCTGAACGACGGCCTTGCCGTGTACATGCCTTTCGACGCGGACTTTTCAAACCAGGTCGCCGGCAGCGCGGTCGCGGCGTCGGCAAACGGCTCGCCCGCCGTCGCGGACAATGGCTTCGTCGGCAAATACCTCAACGTCCCGTCGGGTTCGAGCCTGAAGCTCGAAGGCTCTCAGGCGCTTTCGTTCGAGGACGGCGGGAAGAGCTTTTCGGCGGTCGTGTGGGCGAAGTTCGCAGATCCCAGCGGCGACCCGGTGATCTTCGGCAACAAGAGCTGGAGCGGCACGGGCACGACCAGCGCGGGCGTGATCTTCACGGCGAGAAAGCAGGCTTCGTGGTCCAACGTCTCCGGGACGCACGCCGGTGCGGGGCTCAACGTGGGCGACGGCAGGACCCGTCTGGACGTCTATCCGTTCCCGACGGAGGGCGCGTCGGTCTGGACGTTCTATGCCGTCACGCGCTCGGAGGACGGCGTGTTCACGGTCTATCAGGGGCGCAGCGACGGGACGCTTCACTGGGCGTCGGGCGTCCTCGCCAACGGCACGGTCGCGTCGGGGTCCCCGTTCTACATCGGGCAGGACGGCACCGGCGGCTACTCCAAGCCGTTCGCCGGCGGCGTTGACGACTTCGCGCTCTGGACGCGCAGCCTCTCGCACGACGACATCCGCCGCATCTACGAGTGCGGAAGGTCGGGCATGGAGCTGGGCGACCTCCTGAAGGCCGATGCGAACGACGCGCCGACGATGGAGGCGGCGTCTCCCTCCGACGGCGTGTATGAGATTTCCTTCGGCGGGCGCCGCAACGGCACGCACGCGCTCTACATCGCCTACGCCGCCGCCGACGCGGGCGAGGACAAGTACGCCTGGGATTCGTTCGAGAAGATCGCCGACATCCCCGCCGCCACGGCGTCGTACACCTACAACGTCCCCGAACCGCTCAAGGCCTCCAACGCGCGCTTCCGCTTCTTCCTCATGCAGACGGCGAACCTGCCATACGCGAAGGAGGTCGAATACGCCCATTCGGACGGCGGCGCCTACTTCAATTCCGGCATCGCGCCGCGTCGGGAGTTGATAACGGAGTTCAATACGCGGCTTACGGACAACAACGGTAAATACCAAAACTTCTTCGGGGCATTTACGGTCAACGCGACCGGCAACGCCGCAAAGAGGTCGAACTACGGGCTGTGCCGATTCTACAACCCGGGCGATGGCAACAATGACAAGTGGGATCGTGAGTATAACAGCGGCAAGAGCTACCAGTTCGTGGGTAATTGCATACTGAACACTGATTATCACGTCGTGTTCTCTACGACAAACCTCATCGTCAACGGCGTGGCGCTGAACAGCGGAATCACGCTGGGCGAGTTCACCGAGGGTGGGTACGGCATAGCCGTTTACCGCAACGAGAAAGTCGGTTCGCAGTACGACCAGACGATGGCCGGTTACTTCAAGAACTTTTTGCTCTACACACCGAAGCGCATCGTGCGCGACTACATCCCCGTGGAGGATTCTGAAGGCACGGTGGGAATGTTCGACCGTGTGACGGGGCAGTTCCAGTCGAGTGCGGGCACAGCGCTCACGGCGGGCACGGACAGGGACCCCACGCGCTGCGGCTGGGTGCGGTGCGTCTCGCAGTCGTTCAACGCGAGCAGCACGACGCCCATGACGGCGACCTACACCGGCGCCGGTGTCGATCCGCTTGACTTCACGGACGCCGCAAACTGGATCTGCTTCAACGGCTACGGCACGCAGCTCGACGCCACCACGATTCCCACGGAAGAGACGGCGATCACTGTCGCCGGGGAGACGGCGTTCGCGGTGACGAACGGCGCGGCGATGTTCGTCTGTGCGAGCGTCACGTTCGACAACGCCACGCCGACGAACGTCTTGGACTGGAGCGGGCTGGACTTCTCCAAGGTCACGTCGGATTCCGTTGTCGATCTCAGGGGACGCACGCTGTTCCTTGCGTACGAGACGAGCGCGACGTTGGGCGCGTTCACCATCACCGACAGTACGCACGGGGACCCCGGCGTGGTGCGCGTCTCGGTCGCGTCCGGCGCGACGCTCGTGAACGGTGGCGTTGCGCTCACAGGCAACTTGAAGCTGTGCAAGGAAGGCGAGGGCGTGTTCTCCGCCGCGAAGGCCGGGCAGACCTACACGGGCGGTACGGATGTGATTGCGGGAACCATCCGCGTTGGATCATCCGGTGCAAGCCATTTCGGTACGGGTCCTGTGGTCGTCCCATCTGGGGCGACCTACGACGCCTACGGCTACGCGGATTCGGCGGTGAACCTTGTTCTCGCGGGCGGAAGGCTCACCAATACCGGCGGCAACGCCACGCTTCCTTCGTTGCTTACGCTTGAAGAGGATTCCGTTTTCGCGTTTGCCGCCCTGTCGTCGACGCACGACATGACCATACCGCCCGGCGCCGTGTGGAATCTCGGCGGAAAGGCGCTTTCCGTTGTCATGGATGGTACCGATCCCGACCTGAACGTGAAGGACGTGACGATCTCCAACGGAACCTTCACCGTCGTGGTCAACGCCTACAACAACGAGACGAAAGGCTATTTGCAGATCTACAAGCTGCGCGGCGGGAACGGACTCAACCTCGATCTCGGCAACTCGTGCATGCGACTTGCCATGACTGGGGTTGCAAACTCGCAGGTTCGCGATTTCACGGCAAATCCGCCAGACCAGGCGAATGTCGTGTACAGTTACTCGACGAGCAGGATGCAGATTTACGGCACCTATACGCCCCGGACGGTACGTGGATTCAACATGACGATGATGGACGGCTCGACGCTGGGCCTTTCGCAGTGGTCCGGCGCGTACAACTGCGTTTTCACGAATCCCAAATACAGCAACAAAACGGATGGAACGATCTGCAATCTCCAGTTCACGGCCAATTCAACGATAACCGTGGATGTGCACGGACGCAGCGACCTCAAGGCGATTGCGAAGTCAGCGAGTCCGTATGTCGTCACGTGGACGACGAGACCGGCAGACACGACAACGTTCGTCCTCGACGACGACACAACCCAGCACGGCTACGAATGCGAAGTCTGCGATACGGGGTTGAAGCTGATCCCGCCCCCGGGCTTCTCGATAATTTTACGCTGAACTGCAACAAGAATGTGGTATAATAATTTCCGTCATGGAAAACAAGCGCATCATTCCGTATGGCGTCATCAACTGGGCCACGCTCGTTCGCGAATGTCTGTTCGTGGACAATACGGCGTACATCCGTGCGCTTGAGCCGTGCAGAACGCCCGTGTTCCTGCGCCCGAAGCGGTTCGGCAAGTCGGTCGTCTGCTCGATGCTTGCGCACTATTACGACGTCAACTTGAAGGATAGCTTCGAAGAACTTTTCGGCATGACCGACATCGGGCGGAACCCGACGCCGCTCCGCAACTCCTTCCTCGTCCTCCAGTTCGACTTTTCCACCGTGCAGGTCGGCTCGCTCGCCGAGATCGAGCGGAACTTCTGGGAGAACATAAAGGGGACTGTGCGCAGCTTTGCCGCCAAGTACGGGAAACTTGCAGACTGGTCGATGATACGGGAGGCGACAGGCCCTGCCGACTGCATCGACAAGGTGCGAGATGTTATTAGGGACAACGGCCTACCTCCGCTCTACGTGATCATCGACGAGTACGACAACTTCACGAACGAGCTGGTGGTCTCAAACCGCGACATCGAGTACAACGCCGTGTGCGGGCACGACTCCAGGGGCGATACGACGCGGGAATCGTTTTTCAAGGCGTTCTTCAAGTCCTTCAAGGCCGGTCTTGCGGACGGAACCGTCGGGCGCACGTACTTCACGGGCGTCTTGCCGATCACGCTCGACGACCTCTCGAGCGGGTTTAACGTCGGGACGGTCGTGAACCTGAATCCGGATATTCTGAACCTCGTCGGCTTCACGAAGTCCCAGGTTGAGAAGTATGTCGACGATGTCTACGCGGAGCACGGCTTCGACCGGTCCAACCGCGAGGACGTCCTCGCCGACCTCGGGGCGTTCTACGACGGCTACCACTTCCTTCCCGGCGCGGAGCCTCTCTACAACGCGACTATCTGCAACTGGTATCTGTTCAACTTCGTGTCCTACAAGGGCAAGCAGCCGCCTGACGTCATCGACGCGAATGTGCGGACGGACATCGGCTGGTTCCGCCGCCTCGCGCAGACCGAAACGAGGGCGCTGGAGAAGTTGCGCGCCTATATCGAGCGCGGCGAGGGCGAGGGTGTCGTCCGTTCGGCCCTCTCCTCGAAGTTCGGACGCGCGAAGTTCTTCTCCGAGGAGTTCTTCCCCTACGCGCTCTACTACCTCGGTCTTCTGACGTTCGAGGACGAGGTCACGCTCAACATGCCGAACCTGACGATCAGGAACATGTTCGTGGACTACTACGACGAACTGTCCGAGGTCTCCAATGTTGACGAGGCGCGTCGCGCGTTCGGGCAGGCCGTCCGCGCGCACCTGAAGTCCGACGCTCCCTGGCGGGACCTCTTCGACGCCTACTGGCAGCATTACGTGAAAGTACGCATCCCCGCGCAGGCGTTTGACAAGATGAACGAGAACTTCTTCAGGACGACATTCACCTCGCGCTGCCTCGACTGGCTTTCGGCCTACTACTCCTTCGAGACGGAGTACAACTCGCCCGAAGGTCGATGCGACTTCCTCGCGGTGCCCAAGGCCGGGTCGCCCAAGCCCGCGATGCTCGTGGAGTTCAAGTACTTCACGAACGCCGCCGCCGAGAAGGGGAATGTCCTCGGCCGGGCGGATCCCGACGCGGAGACGGTCAAGCAGGCACTTGCCTACCGCAAGGCCCTTGCGCGTCGTCCCGACTGGAATCATCCGATCGACGTGGCGGTGGTCGAAGTCTGCGGAAATACGGGCTACAACTGGTTCGACCTGCCCGAGGATTGTTCACAAATAGCAAATTAAATTGAGCATCTACCGACTCAATTGGATATGAAGAGTGTCCAACAACAAGCATCAGCCAAGGAGAGAGGCAAATGTATAGACTTGCAAAACTAAGCAGAACACTCTGCGTGGTGATCGCGTCCTCGTCGGCGTTCGCCGCCCCGTATGCGTTCAAGATCACGTGCAAAGACCCGGCCCGGATGCGTCCTGTCGGCGAAGAGACCGAGTTCCGGATACAGTGCACCGATCTTCGCAAGGCCGGCGTCGGCGGCGAGGTTGAGGTACGGCTCGACAACTTCGGCACGAAGACGATCATCTCGCGCAAGGTCGATCCCGCGAAGGAGAATCCGATCATCCTGAAAGGCACGCTTGACGAACCGGGTTTCCTGCGCGCGGCGGCATTCAACCCCGGGGTGGCGGAAACGCCGTTCGGACTTGGCAAGGGCAACGAATGTGCCAGCGTCGGCTACGAGCCGGAGAAGATACGTCCCGGTTTCCCGCGTCCGGCAGATTTCGATACCTACTGGCAGGGCGAGCGGGAACGCCTGCGCCGCGACGTGCCGATCGACGTCCGTCGCGAACCGTTGTCCGTGAAGGGGCGGAAGGGCTTCAAGTTGTGGAAGGTGAGCTTCGCCACATTCGGCGGCAAGCGGGTGTGGGGTTTGCTCTCCGTTCCGGACAATGGATCGAAGGGGCCGTGGCCGCTCAAGGTGAACGTGCCGGGTGCGGGGCCGGCGTGTTCCGAGGCGCAAGTAGTGACGGAGGCGGGGACGGTCACGCTCGTCATGAACGTGCATCCGTTCGAGCCGGCAAGGACGCCAAAGGAACAGGATGCGAAGTACAAGGCGCAGGACAAACGCCTCGTGGAGAAATACGGCGTCACGTACGCCACCGCTGGCATTGCCGTGAGCCGTGAGGAGTGCTTCTTCCACGACGCCATTCTCGGCATTGACCGCGCGGTGGACTGGGCGGTTGCGCTCCCCGAGGTGGACCGTTCGCGCGTCTGGTACTACGGCGGCAGTCAGGGCGGCGGATTCGGCATGTACCTCATGGGCCTGAACAAGAACTTCACGAAGGGTTTCGTGTGGATTTGCGCGCTGGCCGACCACGGTGGCTATCGTGTCGGGCGCACGCCCGGCTGGCCGCGCCTGGTGGCTCGTAGCGGCGACGAGGCGGCGCAGAAGGTGGCCGAGCGCCACGCGCCGTATTTCGACGCCTGCCATTTCGCGCCGCTCGTGAAGGTGCCGGTGCGCATGACGGCCGGACTCGCCGACGTCTGCTGTCCGCCACCGTCCGTCTGGAGCGCGTACAACTCGCTTGGTTCTACCGACAAGAAGATCGTTCCCTGCCCCGGCGTGGGACACCACATACCCGGCGGCCTGCGCGCCCAGCAGCAGCGCTGGCTCGCGCAGTAGGACCTTGGGGGGACAGCCCCTGCAGAACAGCAGAGCTCGTTGAGATTGACCGTGCAATGTACAGTGGAGAAGGCGTGTGAAAATGAGTAAAATTGGATTACTGCTTGCGCACTGTGCGCTCATTCCGTTGGTCTGCGGAGCGTCAACGAAGTTCAAGGTGCGGCGGATTGGCCACGTGCGGACCGAGGCGTGCGCCGTGGCGGACTTCAACAACGACGGCCGGCTCGACGTGATTGCGGGACCGAACCTCTACCTCGCGCCGGAGTTCCGTCCGGTCAAGGTGCGCGACGTGACGTCGAACGTGAACGCGGACGGCAGGGGCTACGCGGACGACTTCATGAACCTTCCGCTCGACGTGAACGGCGACGGCCGCACCGACGTGATCTCCGGCGGATGGTTCAGCAAGGAGACGTGCTGGGCGGAAAACGCGCTGCCCTCGACGAACGTCTGGAAACGTCATCTCATCGACCGCACCGGCAACATCGAAACCGGCCTCCTCGTGGACATCGACGGCGACGGCAAGGCGACGGACCTCCTGCCGGACACGCAGCACACCTGCCTCTACACGCCGTCCGGCGAAGGCTCGTTCGCGCGCGATGCCGTTGATGGCACGCGCTGCAACATGGGTCGCGGCTGCGGCGATCTCAACGGCGACGGTCTCAACGACGTGCTCACCCCGACGGCCTGGTACGAGCAGCTCCCCGGCCGCAAATGGCGCAAGCACCCGCTTGACATCGGCTTCTCGGACGGCGGCCGCGCGCTCGGCCATGCCTCCAACATGATCGTCTACGATGTCAACGGCGACGGCCTTGCGGACATCCTCGTGAGTTCCGCCCACCGGTACGGCATTTTCTGGTGGGAACAACTCAGCGAGCGCGCCCCGAACGACGAACTGCGCTTCCGAAAGCACGTGATCGACGACACATGGACCCAGGCGCACTATCTTGGCTGGGCGGACATCAACGGCGACGACACGCCGGAGCTGATCACGGGCAAGCGCTTCCGCGCGCACAACGGCGGCGACCCGGACGAGGACGGCCCGCTCGGCGTGTATTACTACGCATTCACGCCGGGTCCGAATCCCGTCTTCACGAAGCACGCGATCACATACAACGAAGGCATCGGCGCCGGGATGAACATCGTCCCCGTGGACATCGACGGCGACGGCGACGTTGATCTTGTCACGACGGGTAAATGGGGCGGCCCCGTCATCTTCGAGAACATGACGAAGACCCGGCTCGATGCGCTTCCCAACGGAGAGCGTTAAAAAATTACCCGCACGGCGCGGAGATTTTGATATAATGTGCGGCAATGAAACCGATAGCCACAGATACGCACGACTTCCCGAAGCTGCGGGAGAAGGGTTGCATCTACGTTGACAAGACCAGGTTCA
>CAMKJU010000062.1 GCA_946413265.1 uncultured Lentisphaerota bacterium | reverse complement strand
CGTAGGACTAAGTTGTTTTTGAAAGTTGTTTTGGTTGTTTCCATTACAAAGGAGGAACGGTGAAAAACGGAGATGCGCCCCATTTTACGGACGCTTCAGCGAACGATCAACATGAAGCCCGCAGACTCGATTGTGATCGTCGCGGTCTTGGTCGTACCGTCCGCGAACGCGAGAGTGACCGTCCAGTCGCCCTTCGCGTTGAACGTGAACTCCCTCGCGCCTTTGCCGGTCTTGTTCCACGTGGTCGCCTCGAGTCCGGCCCCCTCCGGCGGCGTGAACGTGATTGTCGCCGCCTTGGAGAGATCGCCCGCCCAGTCGTCGCCCGAGTAGGCGACGAGTGGAACTTCGCTCTTCTTCAGCTTGCGGTCGGGGCCTTCGGCAAGGGTGTCCAGCGCCATAGACCGGCCGTCGCCCGCCTGGCGCCACGCCGCGCCGAACGTCTCCCACGCGACGCCCACGAACGCAACAGAGCCGTTGGAGTTGTCGAGCCGCCAGAGGCCGTCGGACGACAATCCGCCCGCGCCGACGGCGAGCGTCGCGCCTCCCGCCGCCGCCGCGTCGGCGACGACCGTCGCCGTCGTGCCGTCCGGCGCAGTGAGCGTGACCGTCTCGCCCGCCCGGTACGTGACCTGCTTCGCCGCAAGTTCGGCGGACGAGAAGCGAAGCGCCGCATCGTCCGTGTGGAGAGCGATCGCCACGGCGTCAGACGTCACGCGGAAATCCACAGCCTCTTCAGGCTCTTCCGAGACTTCGTCGTCCGCAAACACCGGCGCCGACACCGCACACGCCGCCGCGAAAATGATTTGCCAAGTTTTCATTTCATTGTCCTTTCTATTGCTTCGGCAATGGAACATTGTGACCGTCATGGTAGGGCGGCTTGTCCTCAAGCCGCCGCGGCGCGTTGAGGACAACGCGCCCTACCATGGAATCAATCCTCGACGACGTACGACACGCGGAAGCCGCGGTTCCAGCCCGCGCCATCCCCACCACTCCATCGCTTAGACGCCCTAAATGACTCATCTGTGTATGCAGAAGTTGCTATCCCCCAACTCCTCCCGACTTTGTTTCCTGTTGTATTGTGTGGCACAAAAGGATCCGTTGCATTTCCAAGATTTGCCAATCCTGCACCGTCCCGGCACCACTCAAACACGTTGCCAGCCGTATCATAAATTCCCCAGTTGTTCGGCAGTTTCGATCCCACCGCACATGTATAGTCTCCCTTTCCATCGGCTTTGCTGCTACCTTGCGTCGTACCGCCATAATTACTGGCGCAAATGCAATAATCTGGAACCTTTTCTTTGTCATCGCTCCATGTATAGACAGTCGTTGCTCCCGCACGTGCCGCAAGCTCGAACATCGCCTCCGTCGGTAAGTCGAAGGCGTGTAGGTTGCCCGTACGGTAATTCAGCCGCTGGAGGAAAGTGCCACTCAAGGACGTGACGACAGGAAGCACTGTGGCGGGCGCGATGCTGCTGCGCAAATCTGCCCACTTAAGCCTTTCGACCGGACGATGCGCCACAACATCGCCCGTCTTTGCCTTTGTCATCTGCGAGGGATTCGACAGGCCGAGATTCGTGTACTGCTTCTGCGTGACCGTGAATATGCCGATGTAGTAGTCTTTCGCCGTCTGCCAGTACTTCCTGCTGTTATTCGTCGAATAATCCGCATGGCCCGTCGGGTAGCCGCCGAGGGCGGTGAGCGCGTCAGCATTGGGCAGATCGCCGTGGTCCGCCCACTTCGGCACCTTGCGCAGCACCATCTTGCCCTCCTTGTATTCGGCCACGTTGTAGCGGGCGTTGGAGGCGTCCTGCGTATCCATCAGCCCCTCGTAGTAGATTTCGCCGCTTGCGAGGTTGACGATCATGTAGTCGTTGCCGCTGGGGACGTTCGTGGTGAAGAGCGTGGCGGAGATCGTGCAGTTCGCCGACCGAATCCCCGAAGGCGCGGTGAGCACAACGGAATGTGTCGTGCCGTCCGCATCGCCTTCCGCGCTTGCGCCAACCGTGTAGCCGTGCAGCACGTGCGACCTGCCGCCGTCCGTGATCGTGAACTCCACGCCGCAGTAGAGGCCGGCCGCCCGGTCCTGTCCGTTCGTCACTGTATAAGTGACGTCGATCTTGTTGTTCCACGGCCAGCGCTGCGCCGCGCTGTTCACGGTGATGCTCGGCTCACCGGCGTTCGCCGCGGCCATCGCGCCCGCCAGGAGGGAAACGGCTAAACTACGCCCCCCCCCTGATTTTGCTCGTTTTCAGCAGTTTCATTGCTCTTCTCCTTGTTTGTTTTGTTGTTTTTGTTCTCGCGAAAATCCACTTCATGCCATTGCGGGTGCGGTACGCGCTATCGGGAGGCGGACGTACTTGCGTCGTCCCGTTGCTTCGTCACGCAACATGCGTTCGTGTGCCGCCTGCGCAATACGCCATACATCATGCCCGTACTTGGCCGAAATCTTGGCGCGAATCGCGTAGATCTCGTCCATCGGATCTTCATAGTCAAACTTATCGTTCATAAGTCGAACTCCTCTCTCCGTTCCAGAAATTCTGACGGCGTGATTATGACAGGACAGTTGAAATCCGCCTTGATGATGACAGCGGCAGTTTTCGGAAGCGAAACCCGTCCCTCCATGCTCTTTATGCGTAGTGCAGCACGTTCTGGATTGCCATCCTCCGCCTCGTCATCCACAAAAGGCGATATGTAGATTTCGCACTTCGGCGCGATGTCCCGCCACCATTGGCGCGTAGCCTCCTGCTTGGCCACGATATGCGTAAGCGTGGTAGGGCGTCCGTTCAGGTAGCTCCAGAACGACGTCTCGCAATAGATCTTCAGTCTTTTCTTTTCTGCTTCCATGTCCCTCTAGTTTGCCCCGTGCCGCTTATTATACCAAAATTTCGCCCCGTTGTGATGGACGATTTTCAAAAAGTCGCGTTAAGCCTAAATTCGCCAGTTGATTCTGCCATCACTTGGTTTCAGCCACAAAGAACAGGAGAGACAGAAGATGTGACGCCTACAACTCCGGCAATGAATGGTGTTGAGCCACAAAGGACACAAAGACCACAAAGCCTATGTGTCCTTTGTGATCTTTGTGGCTAATAATCAATCCCATCCATAAGCACCCAAATCCACAAGCCAACCAACTACTTGACGATGATCATCGTCCCGCGCGGTTTCACGTCGAGAACGATATCGCCGTTGACGACAGACACGCCCGCCACCCACGACGGAGCACCGGCGGCGAGCGAAACCGTGGCGTCCGCGAACTTGCCGCCGGACGTGAGAGTACGCACTCCGCCGCGTCCGCGCCTGCCTTCTGCTGCCGTTATTTTCACCACGACGTTCGTGGTCGCGCCCTCGTCAAACGTCACGGTCTTGTCCGTCAGGTCCAACACGGGCGCGTCCCTGGTCGTGTAGTTGAAGCCCAGCGTCGCACCGGCCTTGAGCGCCAGATCGCCGCCAAGCGCGAGAGTTCCGGACTCCGCGACCTGAAGCGCCGCGCCGGAGTTGACGGTAATCGTGCTTGTGGTGAAAATCGCGCCGGGTTTGAGAGCCAGCGTTGCCGTGTTCGTCACGGCCACCGACGGCTCGGTCGTGTTGATGGCAGACTTGTTCACCCGCAGCGTCCCGGAACCGGATACCGTGACGGTCGGCGTCGTCCCGTAGCCGCGCGCGATCGCGTCCATCGTGATCGTGCGGCCCGTGCCGCTTTCGTCATCCGTGCAGAACGTGACATCGCGATTCAACACAAGAGACGCCGCGTTGTTGCCGCGATCCCCGATGGTGAAGTCGGAATCCCACGGGCGGATCGTCTGCGCGTCGTTCGCAACATCCTTGCCGATGCTGTACGTTCCGCCCGCCGACGTGCTGGAGTAGTTCAATCCGCCCTTGCCGATGTAGTACACTCCCTTGCTGGCCGCGTTGGCATCGGCGAAATAGCACCAGTTGCCCGTCATCGAGGTCTCGACCCGCTCGAACTTGAACACCGCAGTCCCCTGGTTGTAACTCATGTGCCTGTCGCCCGTCCCGGTCAGCGTCAGGTTCGTGACGGCCATTTCTCCGTTGTTTCGATAGGACACTCTGGAAGCGGCGGTCAACGTCATTTTGCCGACATCCACATGCGCATTGTTTCCGATGTAAAGCTCGGTCAACGCTCCGGCATACGGAATGTAGAGCGTGGAATTGTCGGCGAGGCAGACCCGTTTGCTGCTGCCCTGATACATAGCCGTCCAGGGGGCGTTCTCCCCATTTGCAAGATAGTACTTGCCGAAGATGCAGCGCGAATAGACGGCGGCGGAATTGCCGTTCTCCAGCGCATAGCCCTGCGCGGCATACGCGCCGCCCGCGAACATGACGTGCGCCTTCGAGAGGTCGCTCACCTCCGCCATCGCCGCCTGCTTCACCTGGATGTCGCCGGCGAAATACACCGGCACGTCTATCGTGTGCGAGTTGGAGGAAAGGTTCGTGACCGACACGACGCCGTTGATGGCGTTCTCGCCCGTAATCGTCACCGCCGCCGAATTCGCGGGGAAGGTGATGGAGGCGGGGGAGAAGTCCGCGATGTCGCACTCGATTTCCCCTGCGGCAGCGAGGGCGATGAACACGTTCGCGCCGGAGGCGGGGATGTTTCCGCCCTGCCAATTTGCTCCATTGCTGAACTTGGCGTCGCTCCCCGCTCCAGTCCAGATGCAATCGTTCGCGCTTTTCACGGTAAGGTAGAGCGTGTCGCCTGAAACCTCCCACGAGGGCGCGCCCGCAGACACGGACAGAACGAGCCTGCCGTCGACGTCGGCGACTGTGATTCCGGCCTTCTCCAGAATCGCATACCGGCCTATCGGAAACGCGCCGCCGTTGAACTTAAGCTCGACCGTCCCCGAAGCGGGAAGCGCGAGGGCTGTCGCGGCGATTGCCGTGACGTCGACGGCGTAGCTCTCGATGTTCAGCGTCGAGCCGGATTCGAACGCGAGGCTCGCGAAGGTCGACTGGGCCGTCGCATTGACGGTCAACGTTGCGCCGTCTTTGACTGTCGTCGGACGATTTATCGTCAAGCCGCCGTTGACGAAAGTCTCGCCCGCTTCGCAGGAGAGCGGAGAAGAAGATGTCTGGTTGCGCTTCACGGTCAGCTTGCCCGTGCCGACCTTGGAGATCGCGCCCGCGCCCTGCGGATCGGAATCGAGCGTGCCGTCGTGTCCGTTGGTGTCCAGCACGAGGCCGCCCGCATCGATCGTGATTGGCTTGATGGCCGTCCCGCCTGCCCCCATCGTCTCGAACTGGGGGGACGAATACAACCCCTGCGTATCATCGGCGTTCACAGTGTAGCGCACGTTGTTGAGACGCACGGCGTTGAGCGGACGGTCGTGAAAGACCCTGAGAAACCTTGTCGTGATGACGCAGTTCTCGAAGTCCGCCGTGTAGGAGCCCGCCGTGTTCGCGCCCACGACATTGTGCCCGATGGAAATGCCATAGGCAATGTAAATGACCGAATTCGTCGCGGCGAACACGCCGGTCGGGCAGGCGGGGTTCTTGTTATTTTCATCGTACCCCAAGCGGAAACTTTTGTTGTTCAATACGCGCAGCGTGGAATCGACGACGCGGAAGTACAAAGACGGGTCCCGATAGTCCGTGGAACCACCCACGGCATCGCGGCAGGTGAGGGCATAGACCTCGCCGCCAAACTCCATGAGACCGCCGTCCGTCACGTTGATGTTCAGCCGTCCTTCGAGCGAAGTCTGCATGATCCAGTTGTTCACATTCTTCGTGGCCTTGACCGTGCCGCCTGCGACATTGATCGTCGCCTCCGTGACGGTATTGAGCGAATAGTGGTCGTCAAACTCCAGCGAAGCGCCCTTCGCGACCGTCAGAACGGATGGGGCAGTGTCCTTGGTGAGATATATCGAACCGCTGTTTGAGACGACGACGTTCGTAAGCGTGACGTTCGCCCCGGACTGGATGAAAGTTGCGAGCTGCGAATTGAGCGTCTGCCCGCCGTAGTCAAACGTGACGGGCGTGGCGGAGTCAGTGCCAAGCGTGAGGTTCGCGGGATTGACCGTCGCGCCGCTCGACATCTTGAGCGTGCCTTCGGAAAGCGTTGTCTGGTCTGTGCGCGATGCGCCGAGCGTCAGCGCGCCCGCGCCGGTCTTTTCGAGAGAGTCGCAGGTTGGCGCGGTGATAGTCGCTGTGACATCTGGGACGACTGAGACGACTGGGACGGACAGGGAGGCGGAGCCGCCCACCGTCGCATCGGCGGAAAACTCGATTTTGGCCGCCGAAGCGCCGGCAGCAAGCGTAGCCGTCGCGTTCGCGGTGTTGAAGATGGCATTGTTGCCGTCGGCCCATGTCGCCGCCGCGCCGCCCTTCGTCCACGCGCCCACGTCGCCCCAATTCGTCTGCGAACCATTCCAGGTGTAGTTGTCGGCGACGAGGGTCAAGACGAGATTGCCGTTGACAACGGCGACTTCATGCGGGAGGACAAGACTGCCGAACATCGGCGAGACGTTGAATGCATCCGCACTCGCAGCCGGGAAAAGCGTGAACGAAGATCCCGTCGCGGGAATCGCGGAGAAGTCGATGATGACGTTCGCCTTGCTTTCCGCCGTCGCAGTCGTCGTGACGGTCGCGGGAAGCGCATCCACGCCCGTCGCGTCGCCGTTGAGGTAGATCGTCGAACCCGCGCCGAGCGCAAGCGAGGTGAAGCCGCATGACGCCGAAACCGCGCCGTCCTGGTCGAACCAGTGAAGCGCCGTATTGTCGCCGACAACAAGCGCACCGGCGAGATTGCCCTGCCCGGAGAACATCGCCGAACCACCGCCCGTCACTGTGAACGATCCCGCCGTGCCGGAGACGGCGTTGACGGCAACCGGAATCGTGATGTTGAGATTGCCTGTGTCGATCGTGCCGCCGTCCGCGCCGACATTGACATTGAGCCCCGCGCCGTTCCCGTGGGTGATCAATCCCGCGCTATGGACATTGTTGGCCTTGAGCGTGCCGCCGTTGAAGCTGACCGTGAGCGATCCGCCCGCCACTTCGTCCTGGATGTGCTGCGTCACGAACGTTCCGCCGTTCAGGTTCAGCGTTCCGTTTCCGCTGGTGCTCTTCGTCCATCTGTTGTTGGCGACCGTCACCGTTCCGCTGTTTTGCGTGAACGTCGCCGTCGCGCCGGCCTTCGCGCCGAGGACAAGGTCGCCGTTCAGCGTCCAGTCGCCACCGGTCTTCTCAGCATAGAAGTCGTATGCTGTCATATTGCCGGAGCATGTGATGTTCGCATTCGTGGCATAAAGGTCGCCCTTGTAGAGATCGACCGTCCTTGTCGCCGTAATGCTGACGGGGCCGAGTTCGTTGACGGCATTGTCGTCCAGGTTGTCAAGGACGAGACGCCCCGTCATGTCATACTTGACGGTGTCTTTGTAGCCGCCGTGTGTTGCATCGCCACCGACGGTCAGATGCCGCGTCTTCAACGTTATCGCATAGAAGCGCGCGGAAGAGCCGCCGCCACCGTAGCCTATGCAGATGAGATCCTGATCGTAATCAGTCCCAGTTTTGCCGGAGTTGTCGAACGTATATTTGTTCTGCCCGTGGAAGCGCCAGTATCCGCTATCGGGTACATAACTGAAGCACAACCCCGTATTGGACGTTTCGGTGACATTCGCCGAAAGGTAGATGATGTCGCTTTTGTCGCCGGTGAGACCGCCCTTGCGGATGTATCGTCTGCCACTGTTGTTGCCGCTCCAGTTCCCGGACGTCGCCCAGTTTCCTCCAGAATTGCCAGTCCAGACTTGCGCCGCCTGAACGGTCGTCACCGCGCCGAACACCAAAACGGCGGCGAGGAAAGCGGCTAAACTACGCCCCCAGATTTTCCTTGTTTTCAGCAGTTTCATCGCTTTTCTCCTTGTTTGTTTTGTTGTTTCCGTTCTCGCGAAAATCCACTTCATGCCATTGCGGGTGCGGTACGCGCTATCGGGAGGCGGACGAATTTTATGCCTGCTGCTTCCGCTTGCCGTTGCGACTCTCGTGCCGCCTCGAAAATACGGTGTATGTCATGCCCATACTGCTCCGGCAACTCTCTGCGTATGGCGTAAATCTCTTCCATTGGATCTTCATATTTAGGATCGTTGTAGTTGATTTTACTATTCGTCATTGCGCAAACACCTCCTTCTTCAATAGAAATTCGTCCGGGACAGCCCCCATGAACAAACCCGCTACCGCACGTTACCGGATCAGAATCGTGAAGCCGACGCGGGCAAGGTCGTAACCCAGGCCGTCGGAGGTCTTGCGGAGTCTCCACCCTTTTGTGTCAAAGCCCGCCGCAAACGCAATTTCATTCTCGGCCGGCAGCATCGCCGCAGACCCGACTTTGAACAGCGGTATCGAGCCGGCGGGCAGTTCCAGCCCCGACAGGTCGATCGTCATCGTCCCCGACAACGATTCGGTGATCGTGAGATACCCGGTGCCCGTCGGCTTGAACACGGCGCCCGTGTCCATCTTCAGCATCGGCGTCGTGCCGTTGCCGGTTACCGAACCGGTCACGGTGAGGGTATAGGTGTTTACGGCTCTAGTGACGACACCTTCAAGTATGAGATTCTTCACGGAAAGTCTGGAAACTTTGTCCTGGTAATTTGCAAGATTCCACTTTCCGCCCTCGCGAATGTGGATAGTACCATCTGCGCACGTTGTCGATACGGTTACATTGTCGTAGTCGTGTGTGGATTCCACCGTTGCACCGCTTTGGATGTCTAACGTACCCGTTCCAGAAATCGTGCAATAGGAGACACCGAACTTATTGTTGCCCTTTACGGTGAGCGTATATGCGTTGAGATCAAGTTTGACGGCGTGATCGTTCCATCTTTCCGATATCGTGACGTTGCCGAAAGACGTGTCAATCGTGGCGTTTCCTTCGAGATTTAAAGTCGTTAGGGCAGAGTATTGCAGTTGGCCGTATCCGGGATTGGAACGAAGCTCTGCTCCCTCCTCCAATATCGCCTTACTCAAAGATTCGCCGTAATTGGGATATTCCGTCTTGGCGTTTTCGTCAAGAACCGCACCTGTGCCTACGCGAATGAAAGCGTTGCGCCCTCTCGGCCCGAAAGACTGGTAATCGCCGAACTTCACGACGCCGCTCTTGACTATCACCGCGCCGGTGTAGCCGGTATTGTTCATACTCATTGTATACGTATTGTCCGCTCCAGGGTCGATCACCAGCGTACCCACTCCTGTCAGCCCGCCGTGGCCGATACCTTCCGCGCCGGTAATCGTCACGGTGCAGCCGGAAGGTATGTTTATCGCCTGGACCTGCAATTTTCCGCCAGTGACGAGATTCGTCACACCGTTCAGCGCGACAGATGAAAGCGCGACAGTTTCTGCGCCGGAGAAGTCGGCGGAATACGCTCCGGTGATCGTCATCTTGCCGAACGTCTTTGCTTCGGCGCACGTTATCGCCGTGTCGCCGGAAAGTTCAAGAACGGCATCTTCGTCGCTTCCAGGAGTACGCGTCCAGTTTTCCGCACTGTCGAGCGAACCGGTGCCGTCGTTGTTCTTCCATACCGGCGCTTCGGAAATCGTCGCGACAAGGCGTATCGCCGTATCGCTCCTCACGGTGATCGTGGAGTCGTAGATCGTCCCGTCCGTGATGGCCCACGTGTCGCCGGACCACAGGACCTGCGGAACTCCACCCGAAGGCAGCACCGCCGATATTTTCGCCGTTCTTCCGCGCGCGGTGAACTGCGCGTTTGTTCCGGCGGCCTCGCCGCCCTCGAACTTCACAAGACCCTTCGAGGCGTCGGCGGAAATCGCATAGATGCGCGCATAGAACTTTCCGCTGCGATAGCGGTAGTCGCTCGCCTGGCCGATGCCGGAAGAGAATGCAAGCGCGCTCGCGGGGCTGCCCATGCTCTCGCCGTGGAACGTGCCCGCCACGACGTTTGTGAAGCCCGCCGCGCCGTTTGCGTCCTGCGCCGGGGCGAAAAACGCCCTCGGAGTTATGGCAGTCGCGCTGGCATCGACCTCGAAGGAGTAGAGTTTCGCCTTGCAGGCCTGTTCATTGTTGTCCATGAGCGCGCCGTTGCCGCGGAAGAGGTGGGTGGTGACGATGCTCGGACCGGTGGAGGTGGCGGTCTTGGAGGTTGCATCGGAACTCTTTGTCTCGCGGCTGTCATAATAGACGACGCTCGCCGTGAGACCGGGGTTCACCGTCACTCTCAGGCGCGTGTCCAGAATCGAGGTGCCGGCTACTTTGGCACTCGGCCATGTGGACCACCACCATTCGCCACGGTTCGTCCACGCCAACTGCTTGCTGCCGTTCAGATAGATGGCGTGCGTCTGCTTGTTGGCGTTCTTGCCCGCGCCGAGAAGCCATGACTTGTAGGAGACGTCGGTAAAGGCGAAGTCGGCCGTGAACTTGTCCGTATCGGTCATGTAGAGGCCGGTATCGACACCGTTCGCGCCGTAAGACTGGACGTATGCGTATTGGTCGAGGTTCTCCGTGAAGGCAGGGAGCGTCGTCGGGTAGAGCGCCACGTATGCGGCGACGTCCTCCGCCGTCAGCGCGGAAGTGAAGATGCGCATGTCCTGGAACGCCAGCGCCGTGTTGCCGGCAACGTTGGCGCACCCGAGGTTAGGATAGTCGCTAGGCGTGGTACTCAAAAGAGTCGAATACTGGAATCCGTTGCCGAAAGGCGTGGAAGACGTCGCCTCGACCGTGGCGACCTGCGCGCCGTCAAAGTAGAGCGTGAACGTTCCCTGTCCCGTCGCCGTCGCTTTATAGATGAGGACGACGGCATGGTAGCCGTCCTGCGTATCGGCGACCGTCGCCTCGGTGCTAGCTTCGACCGTTCTCGTGCTTCCCGACCGCGCCAGAACCTTCAGGTAGAGTTTGCCGTTCGTGCTTGAAGAGCACAAGACGACCTCTTTAAGGTTGCCGTTCATTCTCCCAAGGCTGAATACCACGCCACCTTCGACCGATGCGCAGCGAACGGACGCGGCGACGGACCAGTCGGAGTTCACGAGGCTCGATGCGCCATTGCTCCCGAAAATATCGTTCCAGGCGTTTCCGGGATGCACCGCGGTATCGGCGCCGTCCGGTCCGTAAACCGCCGTCGCCGTGGCCGATCCTATGTCTTTCGTCGCGGAACTGTTTGGACCGTAAGACGTCTCTCGTGCGCCGCTTGAAAAGTCGTGGCGAAGGTAGAAGTCCTCAAGGTCGGTCGCCAACGACGGCGAGGGCGCCGTCGCTACGCACAGTGCGGCCGCGGCAAGCGCGGTCTTCCCGATGCGGACGCACCCAAGCGCATCCCTCACAACTTTCAGCAACTTGAACGACATGCAATGCTCCTTTGTTACACCGCTCCAAGGAAAACTACTTCCCCGAAACTGGCTTTATAATTTAGCATTTTTCGTTGTGCGCGGTCAAGTGTCAATTTTACCTAGTCCCATGCGGCGAAGCGGCTGGCAAAGCCGTTCCGCCTGCCACGCCGTACAGCCTCAGCGCGCCGTTGATCCCGGCGGTGGACACCGCAACGGTCGCAAGCGTGGCAACTACCAGAAGGATCTTTTTCATTTTTGCGTCACCTGATGATTACCGTGAATCCGGTCTTGAAATAGACCCCGTCTTCGCGGGAAACCACGAACACGCCGCGCCGCTTCATGGCGTCGGATGGCTTGAACTTCACCGTTTCGTCCGGAGCATCCTTCCAGAGGAAAGCGGGCTTTCCAAGTCCCTGGGTGCGTTCGCCGATGTCCACCGTCACGGTCGAGCCGGCCTGGAACGTGAGCGAACCTTCCTCGCTGTCGTCGAACGTATCCGTCCAGCGCGAGAGGTCGAGCGTCGTCTCGAGGTGCGAGGCATCGCCGAGATTGACAATGGGATGAGGTACCGTGGACCCCTCGCCCACTTCGACGTTGGGCGCGTAGGCGCCGTAGACCGTCACGGCGGCCGGCGTGCCCTTCAGGTTGTGGAACTTGCCGCCTTCGACGAACACGAGCGATTTCACGGGCGAGAGCACCATGCCGTCCTGCTGGCCGAGAATGCCGCGCACCTCCACGTCGCATCCGCCGGCGGTGGCGGACGACGTGCAGGACCGAAGGGTCGCATTGGTCGCCACGACGATCCTTCCGTCGCCGGAGTAGTTCATCTGCCCCGCGTAGATTTCCGTTCCCGCATACGTCACGGTGTTGCTGTTCATCGTCATCGTGTGCGCGCCGTTGTTGTAGAAGATCATGCCGAATTTCTCCGTGCCGCCGATGGTGGCGTCGTCCGCCAGCGTCACGTTGTAGAGCATGCCGCGATTGCTGCCGTCAACCGTCCATTGGCTCGACATCGATGCCGTGTTGACCAGCGCGCCCGTCCCGTCAGGACCCGAACCAGCAAGGTTGTAGTGGTAGTCGTGGTACCTGTGACCGTTGAAGTCGAACTGCCCGCCGTCGCGGACTTCTATTGTCGAATACTGCCCGCCGCAGAAAGCCTGTCCGTCGGAGCAGGTGTTGATGGCAAGCCCCTCCTCGACGACGAGGGAGGTTGTCTTGTTGCCGCCGAAACTCGAACGGACGCTGTCCAGCACGAGCGTGCCTTTGCCCGTTTTGTGTATCTGCAGGCCGATTCCGGTGTAGTCCCGCTCTTCCTCCCCGCCAAGGTCGATGCCTTCAAGGTTGTACGCCTCCCCTTCGGGCACATCGACATACAGATGACTCTCGGGGCTGAGGCAAATCCATCCGCAATACGTGTAGCCGCTGCCAGTGCGGGCGAAATTGAGCTGGTAGGGCGTGCCGGCTTCAAGTCCGGTGCGCACGTAAATACCGCTGTTGCCCTGCGCACTCCATGCACTCGACGCCGAGCCGGTCTGAAGAGCGCTCACCATGTTGTTGTAATTGCCCCCGCCGTTCGAGTCGATGCCAGCGCTGATTTTCTGCGTATATCCGGATTTGTTGCTGGAATGATACCTGAACCGCAGATAGCAGGGGCGCGACTTTGGCAGAGTAAACGTCTGCTTAATACCGAGCGTATTATTGCTTTTCAATTGGTAAAAACCGTCGCCCTGCCAATTCGCACTGCCCAGCGTAGTGAAGCCGTTTGTCACAATCACGTTCCCTGATGTGATGCGGCCAGTCCCCTGCGGCCTGCGTATCTTGAGATCGTATCCCGCCAGAGTGACGGTCTTGCCGTTCATGTCGAAGTCCAGCGCGCGCCAGTCGGCGTCCGCCGTGAGCGTGATGTCGTCCTGGAGGAACACGGTGACGTGGCTGGCGGCTATTTCATTCGTATGCTGCGCGAGCGCCTGGAACTCCGCGTCGTCCGCGAAAAGCGCCTTCATGTAGTCCATGCCGAGCGTCCACTCGCCGCTGAACGGATTCACGTCCTCGTCGTAGAACGCCCAGCGATTGTTTTCAACGTCATACTTGACGAACGACGGCACCTTGCCGGGGAAGATGTAGAGTCCTTCGGGGCGGGGGATCAGCCCGAGCCTGTCCTTGTTCGCGTCATCGACGACGAACGTCGCCGTGGACATCTCCGCCCACGCGATGAGCAGGACGCTTCCCTGGAACTCGCGGTTGCCCAGATCGACCGTCACGGTGGAACCGGCGTAGAACGTCGTGTTGGTTCCGTCGAAGACTCCTTCGAGCCGCGAAAGGTCGAGCGTCGTCTCGAGATGCGAGTCGTCGCCCAGCTGAACTTTGGGCGTCGTCAACGTGCAGTTGCCACCGTTTGAATGGCTTGGGTTCGGCGCGTATTTTTCCGTGACAACCGTCTCGGGGATGCTTCCGGAGCCCGCCGAATCGCTCAGCCAGCAGGTGCCGCCGGTCTCGAAGACGAGCGACTTGACTTGGGTGAAGCCGCCGTTGTTCTGGTTCAGCGATCCATGCACCGTCACGTCGCAGTCCGCCGCCGCCGTGCTGTGCGCGTAGAACGAGAGCGCCGCGTCCGGGGCGACCACGATGCCGCCCGTTCCGCTGTAGGACATGTTGCCCGCATAGACCGTGGTGTTCGTGTACGTAATCGTGTGGCCGCCCATCGTCATCGTCGTGGCCGTCCAGTCGCCGTTTTTAAGGCTGACGTTCTGCGTTCCCCCGATCACTGCATTCGTGGCGAGCGTGATATTCCGCATGACGAACGCCTTGTCGTAGGCGCTCGCAACTTCCGTATTGTTCGCCACCGCGCCCAGGCCGTCGGGCCCCGCGCCGGAGAGGGTGAAATCGTAGTAGACCGAATTGGACCCTGCCGCGCCGTACGTGTCGAACTGCGCGCCGTCCATCACCTCGATGCGCGAACCTGCCGCGCCGCACCCCGTGTCGTTCGCGTTCACCAATACGCCTTCCTCCACGACAGCCGATGCCACGCCATTCCCGCCAATGTCACCTTTGGCCGTGGACATCACAAGCTTTCCCTTGCCAGCCTTGTGTATCTGAAGACCAATCCCGCCAAAATCGGAAGTGCCGGGCGTACTGCCGCCAAACGTAATATTTGAAGGATCGTGCTCCTCTCCTTCAGGTATGTCAAAGCAGAGGATGCTCGTTGGGCTGAGCGTCGCGAACTTGCTCATGCGGGTCTTGCCGTTATAACGGGCTATTTGCAGCTCATACGAAGTTCCGGCTTCCAGTCCGCTCCTCGTGTACGGCCCCCATGTCTGGGTTCCGCTGAGATGGGGTGTCTGCCCCATAAGATTATTGACGGAATTTATGCCTACGCTCACTGCCTGCCAATAGCCAGTATATTTATAGAGTGTTTGCGTCTTGAAGTAGCATGGACGCGCCTTCGGCAAGGAAAAACGCTGCTTGGCGCTCACCGCCCCGTCAGTAGTTCCGAGATAGAGCCAATTCCCGTCGTAGTATGACGAGGTGGTTCCAAAAGAGTACCCGGCGGGATCCAATACGTTGCCCGATGTAATCCGCCCAGTGCCCTGCGGCTTGTGGACGTAGAGATCATGGCCTTTGAGGACGATAACCTTGCCGTTGAGGTCGAAGTCGATGGCGCGCCAGTCGGCGTCGGCGGTGAGGGTGACGTTGCTCTGGAGACAGACGGGTACGCCCGCCGCGGCGATTTCGTTCGTGAACGGCACGAGCGTCTGGAACTCCGCGTCGTCCGCGAAGAGCACCTTTTTGCATGCGGCGAGTCCTTCGGCAGGGATCTCGGCGGGGAGCGTGCAGTCCTCGTCGCTGAAATACGCGAGCGCGCCGTTGACGGCCTTGGCGTACAGCACGCCCAGCACGAGGTCGTTGTCGCGGGAGTTGCTGTCGATCTCCGTGCCACCGTTGCTGTATGTTCTGGAGGCGCTGACCGTGACCGAGGTGGAGCCGCGGCCGTTGAGCGTTGCTGTGATGGAATAGGTCTTCGCCGACTCGGAGGGCGGGAGGTAGAGCGCGTAGATGCCGTTCGCGTCGGTCGTGGCCGTCGCCGCCGTCGCGCCGTCGCAGGTCGCCGTCACGGCTGCACCGGGAACGGCGTTGCCCGAAAGGTCGAACACGCGTCCGCTCGCGATGGACGAGTAGCGCGCCGCGTTCGTGGAGATGTTGCAGACGACCGAGTTGATCGTATCGTACTTCGTCACCACTTCGCCGTTGATGTTGCGGTCGAACAGCGGCGGGTTGTACCACACATTGCAATTGCTGCTGCGCCATCCCATGTTGAAGTGGACGTACAGCGTGTTGTCGGAGTAGCCGTAGCCGTCCGCCATGACCGCATGGCCCGTGCTGCTGCCATTCTTCTCGATGGAGACGACGCACGGCGTCTTCGCGTCGAGGCTGGAGAGCAGGGCTTTGATGACGTCGCCCCGCACCAAGACCGCATTGGAGTAGTGGAACGTGTTGACGAGCGCGCCGGGGACGTCCGCGACGTAGGCGCCGCTGCCGCCAGGTCCGTACTCCATCTTCACCGCGACGCCCGCATCGTGGCAGAGCTTGCCCACCGCCTGGCGCCAGGTTTCGGTGGAGGCGGCGCTCCAATTGTAGTAGCTGTTGATGTTCTCGGGCATGTTGTCCCAGTCGTACGTGCCGCCCATCAGGGAGAGGGTCACGGCGACGTCGTTCGACTTGCACTGGAAGGAGGCAACGTCGACGGGGTTGTCCGCCTGCGGCCACCTGAAGTAGCGCATGACCTGCGCGGAGGACGTGGCCACGCACCCGCACGGCCAGTTGGCGGGGGTGTAGTAGTTGAAACAGACGGGGTAGTCGGTTCCGCTGTAGTTGCCGATCCTGGACTGCGACCAGTCGTTCTGCGGCGCGAGCGCGGGCACGCGCAGGTCTGGCGGGGCGGACGTGATGGACGGCGCCGCGTCGAAGGAAAGCGGCTTCGCGGCGGCGCGGAGGGCGGCCCAGCGCGCGGCGTTGCCGGCGGCGGAGGATGCCGTAGCGGCGGCGTAGGAAAGACCGGAGCGGGACGGGGATTCCGCGCGCGCGGCGGTGTCGCCGGCGATGAGGCACCACAGCGGGTTTTCGTCCGTCGCCGCGAACTCGCCGGACTTCGACCAGGCGAGGATCGGGGTGAAGTCCGTGTCACCGGACGTGACCACGTATCCGCCGCCCTCGAACGACACAACGTGGAATACGCCCTTGCCGTCCCGCCCCTGGTACGTGGCCGTTGACGCGGGTGCGGCGTCAAACTGCTCACCGAGGGCTTCCTTGAGGCGCACCCAGCCGGCGACGGCCTCCTGCGCGGCGTCGGGCGCCACCTCGGCGGCGAACGCTCCCATGCCGGCCGCGAATGCGAAGAACGCCGCGGTGACTCTGCGCAATGTTGTTGTCGCATACGGCTTTCCATCAAGAGTGTTTCTTGTTGCCATGACTCTTCCTTTCCTTGTCCTCCCAGTACGGACGCTAGGTATTATACAATATCTTGCGTTTTCATGTCAATGACCTGGGGTGTACAAAAAAGGAGATTCAGCGACCGGCAATGAAGTCGAGGAGCGGCGGGTCGTCCCAGACCTTGCCCGTGTGCGCAACGCCCGGCATGTCGCGGAACGACGTCTTCGCCGCCCAGGCGGGGAAGCCCTTCACGTACTCCGCGAACATCCGGTGCCGGGCGTAGCGCGACACGCCCTGCTTCGCCGACAGCCGGTTCCTGCCGTTCGTGCGCTCGTCGTCCTTCGTCCCGCACCCGAACCAGACGCGCCGCGCCGAAAGGTTGGCGAGAATCTCCTTCTTCCCCATTCCGGCGGCATAGCGCGGAATGTCCTTCAGCCCGTAGTGCCACGGCTCGCCC
Source organism: uncultured Lentisphaerota bacterium (assembly GCA_946413265.1). Taxonomy (GTDB): domain Bacteria; phylum Verrucomicrobiota; class Kiritimatiellia; order RFP12; family UBA1067; genus RUG572. The sequence continues at coordinate 4,250 of CAMKJU010000062.1, read as the reverse complement.
TCGTCGAGCTTCAGGTAGAACGCCGGCGCGATGGAGGCGTATTCGACCGCCACGCCAGCCCGCGTCGGGCACTTCCCGACAGCCGCATGTCGCGCAGCGACCTGTCCGCCGGCGGAGAAGCCGACGACGACGATCCTTTTCATGGCGGGGAAGAGCCTCGCGTCGCAGAGCGTCGCCACCATGCGGTCGATGACGTCGAACGAGGAAACCTCCGTGCCGTATGCGTCGCCGCCGCCGCGCCAGTCGTTCGCGGCGGATCCCTCCTCGCCGACTTCCCAGAATCTGCACCACACGGCGCGTCCGTCGTCGGGGATTTTCTTCTCGCGTATGTACCGGCGGATCGGGAACATGGGCGCGAACACGACTGGCTTCGCGCCGCGCTTCGCCACGTTCTTCGCCAGTCTGCGACACAAGGCGGTGCGGTCGTCCGCGCCGCCGCCCCAGCCGTGGATGTAGAGAATCCCGAGGTCTGCCACGGCATCCCCGCGTTCGATCGGACGCTCGCCCGTATAATACACCGCCGGCTCGAAGCCCTTTGCCTTGAACATCCCCGCCTCTGCGGGGAACGCCGCCAACGCCGCAGCCGCGGCGGCTGCCAATCCAATTCGCGTCTTCATTTGACTCTGACCATCAGCCCTTTCCTCTTGTGCGCGTCTGTCGCCATGAGATTCACGGGGCAGATTATACAAAAATCCCGTCTGCGAGGCAAGCCGGGATTGGCGAAGATTTTCCGGATATTCCGGATCCTCCGGATTTTCCGGATCCTCCGGATCTGCGGGGACAGACCCCCACTTTCATAGATCAGCGGCGGGGCTTCGGGATGCCGCAGGCGTACCCTGCGCAATCGGGGCGGTGCCGTGATGGGGAACAGGCACGGAATGCCCCGTGTCCGGGTGCTGCCAGATGGCGTGACTGCCGCGCATCCGAAGGAAAACGTACCCGGCCGCACGGAGATGCCGCTCGTCCTCGCTCGCGTTCAGGGGGGCTTCATGCAAGCGCCATCTTGCGGACGGGGGCGCCGGACGAAAGCTTCTTCATCGCGAACTCAAGATAGGCCTCAAGGCAGCCGGCAGCCGCCTCCAGCACGTTGGCGCGGCACTCCTCTCGCGTGGCTCCCTGCGACGCGCAGCCTGTTTCGGATGCTCACGATTTCCCTTTTTATCGATGAACGGCTGACATTCAGCTTTTTGCCATAGAGGCAATTCCCGGCCTGACAAGCATGGTGTTGCGATCCATCCTGCTTTCGAGATCGCGAAGTATCTGCTCGGCAAGGTCAAACGGCAGGCTCGGCGGCCTTCCTCTTGGGCGTCCTGTTGCTCGGTGTTTCATGTTTTATTCACTTTCTCCGCATAGAGCTTGAAGAGGTGGGCGACGATTTCGGGTTCGGGCGTGTCGGGCGCGTTCATTTCATTCAACATGACATCGCGGAATTATGATATAATATCTGCCGTTCGGGCACGAAGTTTCGGACGCAAAACAAAGGACAAGAACATGGCAAAACCAGTCAAAGAAACGCCGATCCTCTTTGGAGAAGAGGCGCGTCAGTTTGAGGTGCGAATGTTGCATCCCAAACCGCTTTCTCCAGAGCGGATTGAGACAATCCGGCGCGACTATGAATTTCTGCGCAAGAAGTGCGTCAACTGTACCTTCTGACGATGAACAGGGACGCAATCCAGCTTCGCCGACTTGGCGCGGACGACATGGTGACGCGGTTCGACTTGCTATTTGCCATAATAAAGAAACGCGCCCTTTATGAGCATTGTCCGAATCTCGAAAGAAGCAGACAAGAAACTCGGCGCGTGTGTTGGCAATAGTATCCCATATTTTGCCGGGGAATGCAATAGCAAAAAACGGTAATTTAACAGTGTAAAATTTCAGGGTATTTTTCTGGCGTATGTTCGTTTATGGGTTTTGTCCGTCCCGCGAGGTCTTTTCGGCGTAGAGCTTGAAAAGGTGGGCGACGATTTCGGGTTCGGGCGTGTCGGGCGCAAGGCCGTAGGCGGCAAGCACGGCGCGGTCGTTCGCCTCGTGCGCGGCGACGAGTTCGGGGAAGAGATACATCTTGTCGCCGTACATCTGCGCAAGCGTCGCATCAGGGTATTTGGCGCGAGCATCAAGGATGGCTTGGCCTGTCAGTTCTATCTTTTGCCGCAAAGATTGCAAAGCTTCATTGCCATCCTCTGCATTCTCTGCGGCTAAACATTCCGGCCATGGGAAATTGTTGTAAACAATTTTAATTGAATAGTCGTAATCGCTCTTGAGCCGTCCGCACACCGCCCTGACCCATGCGTTGTGGACGCTGCTCATCAGGACGCCGAAATGAAAAGGCGTTGCATCTGGCATGATGCGAAGTTTGTTGCTGCACATCACATCAGGAGAAAGGTACCCCATCGGTATGTATCGGCGTTTCTCAGACGACACTTCAGGAATGACGATGTAGTGGCTCTTCGGGAAGTTCTCTACATGAAACCGTGTTGGCTTTTCGGCAATTTTACGTGTCCCTGGACTTTTACTGGCAAGGCGGTAGTCCCTTACTGCCTGAACTCTCTTTAGACATTCGGGCATAGTGAAAAGTTCTGTTGGAGAGCAATCTCCCAACCAAAGGCAATAGCGTGGCTCACCATAAAGAAATTCGTCAGCGCCATACCAATGATGGAAGAGCTTTGCGGCTTGCGGTTCTTTCTTAAGAAAAGCCTGTTTCTCTTTTTCGACAAAAAGGTAGTTGCCGCCATCTATCGGCTTATTCCCAATACCAATTGACGGGACGGCGTAAAGCGGCTGCGTAATATTTTCAAGCCATGCGTCCGGCGCATCCCTAAGGTAGCCGTTGATGTGCGTGGCGGGGATGGCGCGGTCGCCGTCGAAGATGGTTTTCTGACTGGGATAGCCGCCATCTTGGCGGCTTGCGTTGTCATCGCCGCCGAGACGGCGGCTTTCCCAGTTAGATGCATGGAATCCGATTATCACGCAATGGACGTGCGCCTTGTCGAACGCCTCATTGTCCCATCGGAATGTACGATGCGCGAAGTCGATTTCAAGCCCTTGCGCAAACAGCGGCTTCCACAAGTTCGCCACCGCTCCGCCCTGGCAGATTGAATTGGTGGAAACGAATGCGCAATGCGGCGCGTCCAGAGGCCGCGCCCTACCATCACCTCGGTAGGGCGGGGCGTCCTCGACCCGCCGCATCAAATCCATCGCTTTCTTGTACCAGCAACAGACGTAATCCAAATCTCCAACGCCCTGCCAGTCTTTGCCGAAGATGTCCAGTACATCTGCTTTCTGTTCCTTGCCCATCCACCTTGCACCGGAGAACGGTGGATTGCCGATGATGTAGTCAGTACGCGGCCAGTCCGTACGGAGGGCGTTGCACTCCACGATGTTGGCGTTGTCCTTGAGCGGGAGATAGTCTGGTTCGCGGTGAAGTATCTCCGCCGTTTCCTGTTTCATCTGCGATTCCGCAATCCAGAGCGCGGCCTTTGCGACGGCAACGGCGAAGTCGTTGATCTCGATCCCGTAGAACTGCGCGATGGAAACCTTGATTGAAATGCCGAGGTCAAGTTCGCCCTGTCCCTGCTGGAACGCGGCGATGATGCGGTTTTCAAGGCGGCGGAGGCAGATGTAGGTTTCCGTGAGGAAGTTGCCGGAGCCGCAGGCTGGGTCGAGGAAGGTCTTGGAGGCCATTTCGGTTTGCAGCGCGAGAAGCCGCCTGTTCCGCGACGGTGATGGCGGCATTGCCACACACTCGTTGACGCGGCGCGTGAGGTCATTGAGGAAAAGCGGGTCAATGACCTTGTGTATGTTTTCAACGGAGGTGTACACCATGCCACCAGAGCGACGGGTGACGGGATTGAGCGTAGATTCAAAGAGCGCTCCGAAGATGGTTGGCGTGATTTCGCGCCAGTCGAACTGCGATGCGCCGATGAGGAGCTGGCGTATCTCATCGGAGATGGGAGGGATGTCGTCGGGAGAATGTGAAAATGTGGAAGTGTTGCCAGTACCAATGTTGCCAATTCCAATTGGATATTGGGATTGGTTAATGGCAACATTCTCACATTGGCAAAATTTGAACAGCCCGCCGTTCGTGTAGGGGAATGCGCAAAGCTCCGGTTCGAGATAAACATCGCGTTTATTGAGCGGCGTGTCCAGTATTTCAAACAACTTCTTCAATCTCTCCCGCAGAAACGGTGCGGGGGTGTTCTCCATGAGGCGACGGAAGCAGTCTTTCGGGAAGATGTCGGCGTCCTCGGCGT
>CAMKJU010000061.1 GCA_946413265.1 uncultured Lentisphaerota bacterium | reverse complement strand
GTATAGAATGATCGACGAGCTGGCGTCCGCGTCCAAGCCCGTCAAGGTGAAGGAAGACGCCGCGCTCTTCGCGTTCGCCGGCGTGAAGCTGGAGCCGTGGGACCGGGCGTACTGGATCGAGCGGCAGAGGGAAAAGCTCTATTCCTACTCGGAAGAGGAGTTGATGCAGTATTTCAATCTACCGGAAGTTCTGAAGGGGTTGTTCGGACTCGCCAACCGCCTCTTCGGCGTGACGATAGAGGAGCGCACGGGCGACGTGCCGGTTTGGCACAAGGACGTCCGCTTCTTCCGTATCTTGGAAGGCGGGAAGATGATCGCGCATTTCTACATAGATCCTTTTTCCCGTCCTGAGACGAAGCGCGGCGGTGCATGGGTGAACCGAATCCATTTACGCGACGTGCGTGCGGACGGGAGCGTGCAGCTGCCGCTCTCGTTCATCGTCTGCAACCAGGCCGTGCCTGACGCAAAAGGCCGCGCGCTCATGCGCTTCAGGGAGGTGGAGACGCTCTTCCACGAGTTCGGACACGTGCTCCAGCACACGCTTACGCGCGTTGACGACGCAGGCGCGAGCGGAACGAACCTCATCGACTGGGACGCGGTGGAGGTTGCTTCGCAGTTCATGGAGAACTGGTGTTACGACGCGAAGACCGTTCGCACGTTCGCACGTCATGTCGAAACCGGCGCGCCGATCCCCGATTCGCTTCTGGAGCGCGTGCGCGCGGCGAAGAACTACCGTGCCGCCAGCTCGTCGCTTGGGCAGTTGTCCTTGGCCATGGTGGACATGCTTCTGCATGAGGGTGGTTTCAAGGGAACTCCAAATGACCTCAAGAACCGCGTGTTCGAGGACTTTACGCCCGGCACCACGCTTCCGGAAGACCGATTCCTTAATGCGTTCTCGCACATCTTCTCCGGTGGGTATGCGGCAGGGTACTACGGCTACAAATGGAGCGAGGTGATGAGCGCGGACTGCTTTGGCGCGTTCGAGGAGGCAGGGCTCGATAACGAGGAGGCAGTGCGCCGCACGGGCCGCCGCTACCGCGATACGCTGCTCGCCCTCGGCGGCGGAACCGATCCCCTTGAGGTGTTCAGGCTCTTCCGCGGACGCCTGCCGGAGACCAAGGCGCTGCTCCGCCAAACTGGACTTATCGACTAGAGCTGGACGCAACTGGAGACTGACATGAATCCATTCTATAAAATCGAGGAGTTTCCCGACTTCCCCGCGATGACGCCGGAGGCGGCCGAGGAGGCGCTGCCGAAACTGCTTGCCGACGCGAATGCCGCCGTCGACGAACTGGAGAAAAAAGCCACGCCAACGTGGGACGGTTTCGTGACCGCACTTGACGACGCGACGCGTCCGCTCATGCTCGCCTGGGGGATTGTCTCGCACTTCATGAGCGTCCTGAACAGCGAGGCGTGGCGGAAGGTACACGATACCTTCCAGCCAGACCTGGTGGCGTTCTCGCTGCGCGTGGGGCAGAGCCGACGCTTCTACGAGCTCGCGAAGGAGACGCCAGCGGACACCCCCGTGCGTACTCGCATCCTTGAAAAGATGGTGCAGAGCGCCGAACTCGCCGGCGTGGCTTTGGACGAGGCGCGCCAGAAGCGCTTCAACGAGATCAGTGCTGAGTTTGCCAAGCTCTCAAGCGATTTCCACAACCATGTGCTTGACGCGACGAAGGCCTTTTCCCTCACACTGACCACGCCGGCCGAGGTGGAGGGACTGCCTGCGCAGCTGAAGGCGATGATGGCAGGGGGCGGCGACCCGGAGAAGGGGCCGTGGAAGGTGACGATCGAAGAGGCCGTCTATTCTCCGATCATGAAACATTCCCGCAACCGTCACCTGCGCGAGACGCTCATGCGCGCGCGGTCCACGCGCGCCTCGTCGGGCGAGCTCGACAACACGCCGCTCATCGACCGCATCCTCGTGCTGCGACAGGAGATGGCGGGCCTGCTCGGGTTCAAAACCTACGCCGACTATTCGCTTGCCACGAAGTGCGCGCCGTCCGTTGCCGCCGTGCAGGCGATGGAGGACGAACTGGCCGTCGCCTCGAAGCCCGTGAAGGTGCGCGAGGACGACGCGCTTGCCGCGTTCGCCCATGAGAAGATCGAACCCTGGGACATCTCCTACTGGAGCGAACGCCAGCGCGAAAAGCTCTACTCCTATTCGGAGGAGGAGCTGATGCAGTATTTCAACTTCCCCGACGTGCTGAAGGGGTTGTTCGGACTTGCCAACCGCCTTTTCGGCGTGACGATCGAGGATCGCACGGGAGAGGTGCCCGTGTGGCATCCTGACGTGCGCTTCTTCCGCGTGTGCGAGGACGGGCGCCCGATCGCGCATTTCTACCTCGATCCCTATTCGCGCCCGGAGACAAAGTCTGGCGGTGCCTGGATGAACGAGTTCCGCACGCGCGCGCGCCGGTCGGATGGCACGGTGGAGCTTCCGCTCGCGCTCATCGTGTGCAACCAGTCGCGTCCCGACGCGAAGGGCCGCGCGCTCATGCGCTTCAGCGAGGTGGAGACTCTCTTCCACGAATTCGGCCACGCCCTCCAGCACATGCTCACGCGCGTGGACGACGCGGGCGCGAGCGGCATAAACCTCATCGATTGGGACGCCGTGGAAGTGGCCTCGCAGTTCATGGAGAACTGGTGCTACGACGCTAAGACGGTGCGTTCCTTCGCCCGCCACGTCGAGACGGGCGAGCCGATCCCAGACGCGCTCCTTGCGCGCGTGCGCGCCGCGAAAAACTACCGCGCCGCCAATGCGATGCTCCGGCAGCTGTCCTTCGGCACGCTGGACATGATCCTGCACGTCGGTGGCTTCGCGGGCTCGCCCGACGACGTGAAACGGCGCGTGTTCGACGACCTCACGCCCGGCACGACGGTGCCCGAGGACCGTTTCCTCAATTCCTTCTCCCACATCTTCGCGGGCGGCTACGCGGCGGGATACTACAGCTACAAGTGGAGCGAGGTGATGAGCGCAGACTGCTTCGGCGCTTTCGAGGAGGCGGGGCTAGACAACGAGGAGGCTGTGCGCCGCACTGGACGCCGCTACCGCGAGACGGTACTGGGGCTCGGCGGCGGCACGGATCCGCTGGAGGTGTTCAAGCTCTTCCGCGGACGTTCGCCGGAGACCAAGGCACTGCTCCGCCAAAACGGACTCATTGACTAATGCCATGAAAAACGTAATTACAGCCGCGCTGATTGCGCTGCTCTTCGCCGGATGCGGTGACGGCGGTAAGAAGCCCGCAGAGGCGACGAAACCGAAACCCGCGCGGCCCACGCAGCTGGACGCTCCGCCACAGCTCGCATTGCCGGATATCCCCGCCGTCGGAGAGGTTCGCGTGCTGCCCGCCTGGGCCGCGCTCACCAACGCCGCAGCAGTCAAGGCCGCGTTCAGCACCGGGGAATCGACATGGCAGGCAGAGTTCCTCGCGCCCGGAGCGGTAAAGTTGCCAGTGGACTTCACGGGAAGTCCGAAGGCGGCACGCGCGAGCTGGGATGTGAAGCTGCCATGCGATCTCCGCGCATCGCCAGGCCTCCAGTTCGACTTTGTATGCGGCGACCTGACGCAGTTCACGTCCTTCAGCTGCTACCTCAAGAGCGGAAAAGGCTGGTACAGTGCGCCGTTCGCGCCCGAGGAGGACTCGGTGTGGACGCACGTCAAGATTCCCAAGGGGCAGTTCCGCTCCGAAGGTTCGCCGGAAGGTTGGGAGAACATCTCGACGATGCGCATCAGCGGCTGGCGGGCCGGCACGAACAGCACGGTGTGCGCGATTGCGAACGTCGCGACGTCTGGCGTCGCGCCAGACCTGGCAATCGTCTATGCGGAGTCGCTGGCCGCGAATGGTGGAGCGGACGCCAACGGCTACATGCAATTCGCCGCGAATGTGTCCGCATCGCTCGACGCGCTTGGCGTGGGCGCGACCATAATCGCCGATACGGACCTCACCCCGGAGTTGCTCGCGTCGATGAAGGCCGTTGTATTGCCGTACAACCCGTCTATGCCAACTAATGCCATAGCTGCTATCCGCTCATTCGTGCTTGGGGGGCGAAAGCTTTTTGCCTGCTATGCGCTGCCGAAGGAGGTGTCGGACCTGCTCGGGGTGGAACTAAAGGGCACAGTGCGTCCGGCGGATCGCGGCATGGCTCCGATAGCTGGTTTTCTGCGTGAGGGGAAGGGGCTTGCGAACCAGCCAGATTTCGCACCGCAGCAGTCCTGGATCACGAGCGTGGCGCGTCCGCTCCGGGGTGCGAAGACTGTGGCTGCATGGTGTACGGGCAGAAAAGAGAGAATGAAGTACCCCGCCCTTGTACGCGCCTCGACAGGCGTGTACATGGCCCATGTGTGGCTTGGCGGTACGTCGGGAGCGCAGGGGCAGCTCATGCGCGCAATTGTCGGAGAACTCGCGCCGGAGCTTGAGGCGCGCATCGCCGCGCGCGAAAAGGCTCGGGAGGAGCGTCGCCTTGCCATCCGCGCCTGGCTTGCAGATTGTCCGTCAAAGGCCGGTGAGTACCGCGCGTTCTGGTGCCACAGCGCACGCGGACTCGGCGGCGGACACAACTGGGACACTTCGATACGTTTCCTGAAGAGGACCGGCTTCAACGCCGTTCTTCCCAATCTCTGCTGGGGCGGCGTGGTGTTCTACGATTCGAAGATCCTGCCAGTCTCGCCCGACGTGGCCAAGCGCGGAGACGCGCTTAAGGACTGCCTGGCCGCTTGCCGCAAGTACGGCGTGAAGTGCCATGTCTGGAAAGTATGCTGGAACATGGGTTCGCACACGCCGCAGTCGTTCGTCGACCGGATGGTGGCCACAAACCGCGTGCAGGTTGGTTTCAGCGGCGTGGTTAAGGACAAGTGGCTGTGTCCATCCAACCCTGAAAACCAGCAGTTGGAGATCGACGCCATGTGCGAACTCGCGCGAACGGGCGTGGACGGAATCCATTTCGACTACATCCGCTATCCAGACGCGAACCACTGCTTCTGTGCGGGCTGCCGCACGCGCTTCGAGGCGTTCGCGGGGGCGCCCCTCACGAACTGGCCAGCGCAGGTCCGCGAGGATGACGCAATCAAGCTCAAGTGGGCGGAGTTCCGCGCGTCGAACATCACAGCGGTCGTGCGCTCGGTTGCGGAGCGTGTACGCGCCGAGTCGCCGGGCGTGCAGATATCCGCCGCCGTGTTCCGCACGCCAGCAACGGATGCGGATACCGTCGGACAGGACTGGCCGCGCTGGTGTCGCGAGGGATGGCTCGATTTCGTGTGCCCCATGGACTACGTTGAGTCGCCCGCCATGTTCAAGAGCCAGGCGCGAGTGCAGCGGGATGCTGTCGGCGCCGCTAAACTCTATCCCGGCATAGGCCTCTCGTGCTGGACGAACGACGGTGAGGACGCCGTGCGTCTCGCGAAGCAGATACAGGCAGTGCGCGACCTCGGCCTCAACGGCTTCACAGTGTTCAATTTCGACCGCCGCGCCGAGGCTGTTTTGCCTCTCTTGCGTCTCGGCGTGACTAAGGAAGACTAAAAGGGCCATCTTGACGGCTTTGCAACTGTGTGATAGGATAACGGCATGAAAAACAAGGATTTTTACGCGGTTATACTTTCAGGCGGGAGCGGAGAGCGATTTTGGCCGCTCTCCACGCCCGACCGTCCCAAGCAGTTTCTAAGCGTTTTCGGCGGGAAGTCCCTGATCCGACAGGCCGTGGACCGCCTGCGGGGTCTTGTACCGACTGAGCATATCTTGGTGGTTACGGCTGCCTCCCTTGTGAAGGCTACGCATCAGGAACTGCCCGAACTTCCGCGCTCTAATGTGATATCAGAGCCATGTCGGCGCGATACGGCTGCGGCAGTCGCCACGGCGTGCGGCGTGGTGGAACGTCTCGGCGGCGCAGACGCCGTGGCAGCAATCCTCACGGCAGACCACCTCATGCGCGACGTGCCCGCGTTCCGCCGTCTGCTTGCGGACGCCGCGCGCGCGGCTGCCTCAACGGACGACATCGTCACGATGGGCGTTGCGCCAGACTATCCCGCCACGGGCTTCGGCTACATTCAGGTTGGCGACCCCGTGCCGCTGCGCACGAAGACCGTGTTCCACCGTGCCGTGCGGTTCGTGGAGAAGCCGGACGCGAAAACTGCAGCGAAGTACCTCGCCACGGGCAAATACGCCTGGAACGCCGGCATGTTCGTGTGGAAGGTGTCCACGATGAAGGCAGCGCTCCTGGCCGGAGCGCCCGCACTTGCGATCCTCGAGGCGGCCGTCGCCGACAAGAAGAACCGCGTCCCCGCCGTGCTCGAGACACTCTACCCGCAGCTGCCGCGCATCTCAATCGACTACGCCGTGATGGAAAAGGCGAAGAACATCCTAGTCTCGCGCGCTGCGTTTGGCTGGGATGACGTGGGCACATGGTCCGCCGCCGACCGACACCTCGCCACGGACGCGCGCCGCAACGTTGCGAAGGGCAACGTGGCGCTTCTTGACGTGACGGATTCCGTCGCAATTTCAGAAGGACCGCACGTGGCAGTCCTCGGGGTGAACGACCTCGTGGTCGTCGCCACGAAGGACTCCGTGCTTGTGGCAGCGAAGGGCCGCGTTCAGGACCTTAAGAAACTGCTTGCGAAGATGTCTGTGAAATGACCCGCCGCTACAAGCTAGTGATCGCCTACGACGGCACGAACTACTCCGGCTACCAGCTTCAGGAGAACGCCGTCTCCGTCCAGCAGGTGCTAGAGGAGGCGCTCACCTACCTCGACCGTGCGCCGGTACGCGTGTTTGGATGCAGCCGCACGGACGCGGGCGTACACGCGCGCGGCTTCGTGGCGCACTGCGACCTCGTTCAGCCCATTCCCCCCGCCAAGCTCGTTTACGCCATGAACGCACGTATGCCGCAGGACGTCCGCGTACTGCGCGCGTCGCTTGCGGCGGCCGATTTCGACGCCCGCAAGTCGGCCATCGGCAAGGAATACCGCTACTTCGTCTACAACGCGCCCATTCTGCCGCCGCACCTCGCACCGTACTGGACGGGCGTGCCGCAGCAGCTCGACGTTGCGGCGATGCAGGACGGGGCTGCGCGCTTTGTCGGCAAGCACGATTTCGTCTCCTTCGCGGCAAACCCGCGCCGCGAGATCGGCTCCACGGTGCGTAATGTGTTCGCATGCATCGTGCGGAAGACGGGACCGCGGATTGTGTTGTCGGTGCGTGGCGACGGTTTCCTTTACAAGCAGGTGCGCTCGATGACGGGTTTCCTCCTGCGCATAGGGAAGGGCGACGAGCGGCCAGAGGCCGTATCGGAGCTGCTTGAGAAATGTCCCCCGCGTACGGCGCGCGTGCCGACCGCGCCGGGGAAGGGGCTGTTCCTATGGCGAGTATTCTACTAAACACAAAGGCACGCAAACGAGAGGATGATATCCATGCCGCAGATACGCTTTGAAAACGTCGTTAAACGCTTCGAGGGACGCGATGTCCTCGCGGGCGTGAGCTTTACCGTCGAGAAGGGCGAGATACTCGCGATTGTGGGCCCGTCCGGCACGGGAAAGTCCGTCACGCTCAAGCATCTAGTGCGTCTGCTCACGCCCACGAGCGGAAGCGTGTGGCTGGACGACGTGGAGATCTCGTCCGCTACGGGCCGGGATCTTGAGTCGATCCGAAACCGCTTCGGCTACCTCTTCCAAGGCGGCGCGTTGCTCGGCTGGCTCACCGTGGCGGAGAACGTGGCGCTGCCTCTGCGGGAACACGGAGGACGCCTGACGGAGCAGGAAATCAGCGAGCGGGTGGACGAGGCGCTTGCAGCCGTGGAGCTGACGGACGCGGCGGACCGCTATCCTGCGGAGATTTCAGGCGGAATGCAGAAGCGCGCCGGACTCGCGCGCGCGATCGTGCGCCGCAACGACATCATCCTCTACGACGAGCCCACCTCAGGTCTCGACCCCGTGACGTCAGTGACCATCAACAACCTCATCCGCCGCCTCAACAAGGAGCGCGGCATTACCTCAATTGTCGTCACGCACGACCTTCAGGGCGCGCTTCTCTTCGTCGACCGCGTACTCATGCTCAAAGACGGACATGTGGTGGAGGTCTCAGAACCCGCCGAATTCGTGAAGTCGACCAACCCCGACGTGCGCGAGTTCCTCGACGCACAGCTTATCACCCCCGACATCCTCGAAAGAAGAGATAAAAATGAATAATTCAATTTGCCGTTGCCATGCCATTATATCCGCCGCCGCAATTGCGTTCTGCGCGATGGCGGAGGCTGTAGAATTCTCGAGGGCTGGGTACTGGGATGCTGAAGGCTCGCCGCGCCGCGTCGAGACGCTGACGACCGGGTGGGAGTTCTGGAAGTCGAGCGCCAGCAGCACGATTTCGAGACCGCACGTCCGCGATAGACGCGCGCCCAAAATTTTCAGAAATTCCCTATGGATTTTTCGTCTGATTTTATGGTAAACTATGCGCCACTTTTTTAGACGGTAGAAGGAAAGAATAAGATACAATGAGCAAGAAACTCTTGATCGTCGAGTCGCCGGCGAAAGCGGTGACGATCGGCAAGTACCTGGGTGGGGACTTCACGGTGAAGTCCTCTGTCGGGCATATCCGGGATTTGCCAAAGAAAGGCCTGTCAATCAAAATCGCCCCGGTGGAGGGACGTGAAGGTGCTTGGACGTTTACGCCGAGCTACGAGGTGTCGGCCGAGAAGAAGAAGGTCGTGGACGACCTCCGCAAGGCCGCGCGCGCGGCGGACGAGGTGTTCCTCGCGCCCGACCCTGACCGCGAGGGAGAGGCCATTGCGTGGCACCTCAGCCAGGTACTGGCGGACGTGACGAAGGGCAAGCCCGTCCGTCGCGTCACCTACAACGAAATCACGAAGAAGGCGGTGCAGACCGCCGTCGCGAACCCCGGCGAGATCAACCTCGCCCGCGTAGACGCGCAGCAGGCGCGCCGTATTCTCGACCGCCTCGTGGGCTTCAAGGTGTCCCCGCTTCTCTGGAAGAACCTGCAATACGGCTATTCCCTCTCGGCGGGCCGCGTGCAGTCCGTCGCGCTGCGCCTTCTAGTGGAACGCGAGCGCGAGATCACGGGGTTCAACCCCGTCGCGTACTGGGTACTCGGCGTTGAGGCGTCCAAGGGCACTAAGGAGACGGCCTTCATTGCGAAGCTTGCGCGCCTTGACGACGTGAAGCCGAACGTGCGGAGCCAGGAGCAGGCGGCGACGCTTGTGGACGACCTCGACGGCGCAGGCCTGCGCGTGACGAGCGTGAAGGAGCAGCCGAAGACGCGCCATCCGTATCCGCCGTTTACCACATCTACTTTGCAGCAGGCGGCGTCGAGCGTGTGCGGATTCTCGCCGCAGCGCACGATGTCCATGGCCCAGAAGCTCTACGAAGCCGGGCTCATCACTTACATGCGAACGGACAGCGTGAACGTGGCGGCCGAGGCGCGCGCGGCTGCGAAGGACCTGATCGAATCGGAGTTCGGCGCGGCGTTCGTGCCCGAAAAGCCCAACTTCTACAAGTCCAAGGCCGGCGCGCAGGAGGCCCACGAGGCGATTCGTCCCACGGACGTGCGCCTGCATCCCGCAGAGGCAGGGCTTGACGCCGCATCCACGAAGCTCTACGACCTCATCTGGCGCAGGTTCGTCGCCTCCCAGATGGCAGAGGCACGCCTTCTGCAGAAGACGGTGGCGCTTGAGGCAGAGAAGGACGCCCTGCGCCATTCCTACCTCTTCACCGCCTCCACGACATCCGTTGAGTTCGAGGGTTTCCTCGCCGCCATGAAGACCGCGAAGAAGGCGAAGGCCGCAGAGGAGGAGGACGAGGATAGCGACGAGGTGAAGTCGCTGCCGCCGCTTGCCGTGGGCGAGGCGCTCACGCCCGTCCGGTGGCTTTCGGACCGCAAGGAGACCAAGCCGCCACCGCGCTACTCCGAGGCCTCCCTCGTGAAGGCGCTCGAGGAGAACGGCGTAGGCCGCCCGTCGACATACGCCCAGACAATCGAGGTGCTCGTCGACCGCCTGTACGCGACGCGCGAGGCGCGACAGCTCGTGCCGACGCAGCGCGGCATGGACGTGAACGACTGGCTCGTTAAGAAGATCGAGCCGCTCTTCAACGTGGGCTACACCGCGAAGATGGAAGGCGAGCTGGACAAGGTGGAGGAAGGCGAGGAGCAAGGCAATGACATGCTCTCTGGCTTCTACCGCCAGTTCACCGCCTGGGTGCGCGACGCGCAGGACCCGCCGCCGCCGATCGAGAAATTCAACGCGCTATTCGAACTGCTCGACGAGGTGAAGAACTGGCGTCCGCCGATGACAATCGGCAAGCGCACGTTCGGCGACAAAGAGTTTGTTGACTCCGTGCGCCAGCAGATCGCCGATGGAAAGACGCCCGTCTCAGAGAAGCAGCTCCAGGCGCTCGTCAAGCTTGTAGTGGCCTACCGTGACCAGATTCACGACGGCGAGATGCGCATCGTCGACCTTGGCTACGGCCCTGAGGTGGACCGCGTGAAGAACGCGCCGTCGGACGAGCTCGTCAAATGGTGCTTCCAGACGATCGACCGCATCGGCGGCCTCACGAAGAACCCGTTCCTCAACTCCCTGCGCGAGCAGGTGGACCGCGGCCGCCTGCTGACGGCGAAGCAGTTCGCGATCCTCGCTCGCAGCGTGGGCGAGAACGCCGGCGCGCTGGACGATGCCGACCAGGTGCGCGCGCGCCTTGCGCCGTACGTGCCCGGCGGTTTCGAGATCGCCCCCGTTGACCCGGCGGTGCCGGACCTCCTCGCCCTGCTTGAAACCGTCAAGGAGTGGAAGGAGCCCGTACACCGCGGCCGTCGCGTCTACAACGACGAGGAGTTCGTGTCGTCCCTGCGCGACCAGTACGCCCGCCGCAGTTCGCTCTCGCCGCGTCAGGTGCTCGCGCTCCGCCGCGTGTGCGTGAACTACCGCGACCAAATCCCCACCTTCGACGAAGTCGCCGCAAAGCTGGGGCTTCTCGACCTGCCACAGCACGAGAAGGCCACCAGCGCGGAGAAGGACGCGAAGGCGGACGCGCGCGCTGAGAAGCGGAAAGGAAGGGGAGCACGTCGCTCCTGACAAATCCCGCCGTTCGTGGCGACGCCGTAGCAGGGCGCTTCCGAGCGTTCCTGCTCGGCGAGCGGAACGCGTCCGAGCGCACCGTCTCCAGCTACGAGATGGACCTTGCGCAGTTCGCCGCGTTCCGCTGGGGCGCTGATGCGTCCGCTCCGTTCGACTGGGCATCCGTTACGCCCGATGACGCCCGTCGCTTTCTAATGGCGTTCGCCCGCGAGGATGCCTGCGCCACGACCACGCGCCGCAAGCTTGCCTCTATGCGCTCGTTCTTCCGCTTTCTCGTGCGCGAAGAGCTGGCCGCTGCAAATCCGTTCTCTGGCTTGCGTGGTCCGAAACTGCCCAAGCCGCTGCCGAAGGTACTCTCCGCCGAGGAGGTGAAGCGCTTCCTCGCCGCGCCTGGGGAGGAACTCGCCCGCCGCGTGAAGGAACACCATGAAATCACTCCGCAGGAGGCATACGCCTACGCCCGCGATACGGCGCTCTTCGAGACGCTTTACTCAACGGGTTGCCGTATCTCCGAGGCGGTGTCTCTCGCATGGGGACAAATCAACTTCGAGACGGGCGGCGTGATCGTGACCGGCAAGGGATCGAAGCAGCGTCTCTGCCTTCTTGGCAAGCCCGCACGCAAGGCCCTCCGCACGCTCCGTGCGGCCGCAGCCGAGCTCTTTGCGGACGGCGGCGCGCCCGCCACGAACGTGTTCCTCAATGAGCGCGGCACCGTGTTCCGTCCGCGCGAGGCCCAGCGTCGCATGAAGAAGTGGCTTGCCGCCGCCGACTTGCCCGCCGACCTCTCCCCACACAAGCTGCGCCACAGCTTCGCGACGCACCTCCTTGACGCTGGAGCCGACTTGCGTAGCGTACAGGAAATGCTGGGCCATTCCTCCCTCGCCACAACACAGATTTATACGCACGTCTCGGTGGAGCACCTCAAGGACGAATACATGAAGGCACATCCCCGCGCCCAGTGAACTTGTATGCATTTGCATACATTTCCCATACAATTTTCATACATTTCCCCTACATTTTTTTGCTTTTCTTTTGACAGTTTACCCCCTTGCGCGCCACTGCGTTTGCATGGTATTCTTTTACGCGTGGACGGCGGATCAGGACGTCGCCCAGCGAGAGGAATATGCAATGCTTGCAAAATGTCATTCAGGAGCCGTGTACGGCGTTGACGCGCAGACCGTCGAGATCGAGGTGTGCGCGTCGGATGGCGCGCCGCAGTTCACGATGGTCGGCTTGCCCGACCAGGCAGTGAAGGAGGCGAAGGACCGAGTGTCGACAGCAATCGGTAACTCTGGTTTCAAGAAGATCGAGTCTAACATCACGGTGAACCTTGCACCGGCCGACGTGCGCAAGGAAGGTCCGCTCTACGACTTGCCAATCGCTGTCACGCTGCTCGCCGCCACGAACAAGGTGAAGGCACCGGAGCTGTCCGACTACGCGCTCGCGGGGGAACTCGCTCTCTCTGGCGACGTGCGGCGCGTTCGGGGCATTCTGCCAATCGTCCTTGAGATGCGACGAATCGGAAAACGCGGCATTCTTGTACCGGAGGAAAACGCGGCTGAGGCGTCAGTCGTAGAGGGCATCGACGTCTATCCCGTCCGCAGCCTGCGCGAGGCGGTGGATTTTCTCTCCGGCGCTCTTCCCCTTGATCCGGTGCGCACCGACCTTGCCGCATGCGTGGCCGCGAACCGTGACACGGGCGATGACTTCGCGGACGTGAAGGGACAGGACGGCGCGAAGCGCGCGATTGAGGTAGCCGTTGCGGGCGGACACAACATCCTCATGGTCGGGTCGCCCGGCGCGGGCAAGACGATGCTCGCGCGGCGCATTCCGTCCATCCTCCCGCCCCTCACTCCCGAGGAGGCGCTGGAGGTTACGCGCATCCACTCCGTTGCGGGCGTTCTGAAGGCGCGCGAGTCGTTTGTGGTGCGCCGTCCGTTCCGCGCGCCGCACCACACCGTTTCCGACGCGGGGCTGCTCGGCGGCGGCACGCATCCCGTGCCCGGCGAGGTGTCGCTCGCGCATCGCGGCGTGTTGTTCCTCGACGAGTTTCCCGAATTCCGACGTAATGTTCTTGAAGTCATGCGCCAGCCGCTTGAGGACGGACACGTGGCCATCTCGCGCGTATCGGCGGCGTGTGACTTCCCGTCTCGTTTCATGCTCGTGGCCGCGATGAACCCGTGCCCTTGCGGTTATTCCGATGATCCGAAACACGCCTGCCGCTGCACGCAGCGTCAGATTGCCGCCTATCGCGCGAAGATTTCGGGACCGCTTCTCGACCGCATCGACATACAGATCGCGCTCCCGCCCGTCCCGTTTCGTGAGATCGTAGACCTGCCCGCCGGCGAGTCGTCCGCCGCCATCCGCGCGCGCGTTGTCGCCGCCCGCGAAATCCAGAAAAAGCGCTTTGCGGGCGAACGCGGAATCCACTGCAATGCGGAAATCCCCGCGCGGGATTTGCCGCGTTTCTGTCGGCTCGACGCCGCCGCGCAGGAGGAGATGCGCCTCATGCTCGCGCAGCTCGACCTCTCGGCGCGCGCATACGACCGCGTGCTGAAGGTGGCACGCACGATCGCCGACCTAGCTGGCTCGCCGAACGTCACAGCGGAGCATGTGGGGGAGGCCTCCACGTTCCGCGAACTAGACCGCACGTACTGGGACTGACCGGTGCCGTTCTTCGTGGGCAACCGAGACGCCTGCCGTCTCGCAGGACGCACTGTCGCGCTCGTCGCGGGCGCGTTAGTCGCGTTCGCCGTCCCCGCCTGCGCGGAGCTATGGCCGATTTTCGCCTATCTGGCCATAGCCGTCTTCCTCGCGGCGTGGGGATGGGGCGCGCACGGGCTGCGCGTGCCTGCGCTCTTCGTGTTGGGAATGATACTGGCGTTCCGGGCGGACAATGCACGCGCCCGCATCCTCGCGGCGAATGCGCGTCTCGGAGGAGAGCGTCCCGTACTAGAACTTGAGGTGGAGAGCGATGCGCGGGAATGGGCACGGAAGCGCGACGGCGCCGCGTTGGTTTCGTTCGAGTCGCATGTTGGTCCCGTACCGCTGTCTGTCGTGATGCCGCGTCCCACGGACGATTTGCCGCGCATCGGCGAGAAGTGGAGGTGTCCGGGCTGGATATCGCGCACGGCGCCGCACGGAAACCGCTTCGCCCGTCGGACGCTCTGGGTGTCAGGTGGAGGCGCGGATTCTCTGGCACCATCCGCAGTGCGTATAGCCCCCGCCAAGCAATGGTCTCCGACTGTCGTCTATGCCGCCTGCGCGAAGGAACTTGCGAGCCGCGCTGCGGCGGGTTTGGACTGGTGTGCGGAGCTGGCGGGGTTCAACCAGGCCATACTGCTTGGGAGCCGTGGCGGACTCACGCAAGAACGGCGTACGATGTTCGCGGCGGCGGGAACGATCCATGTGTTCGCGATTTCGGGTCTGCACGTTATGGTGGTTGCTGGACTCATTACGTGTCTGCTCAAACGCTTTGACGTGCCGCTACGCGCGCGCGGGCTCGTCGCGGTGCCGCTCGTCGTAGCGTATACGCTCCTCACGGGGGCGCGGCCGAGTGCGGTGAGAGCGGCGACCATGGTGTCGCTATGGTACCTGGCACCTGTCTTCGGACGCCGTCCCGATCCCCTTGCGGCGTGGTCCGTGACGGCATTTGCCGTCTACGCCATCAGCCCCGAACGCCTGTTCGATGTGGGCTGCACACTGTCGTTCGCGGTGATGTTCGGGATTGTTCTGTGGATAGACGGCACGCGGTATCTTGTATCGCCCATCTCAGGCGCCGTCGTGCAGAGGTGGCGCAGGTACGAATGGCGGGACTGGCTTCGCCGCAAGGTCAGCGCCTTTGCGCAGGCGATGGGCGTTTCGCTTGCGGCGTGGGTGGCGAGCGTGCCGGTGACTGCGTGCGTGTTCGGACGGTTCACGGCGGGTGGGCTTGTGGCGAACGTCGTGCTCATCCTCTGCGCGAGGTGGATGGTTACAGTAGGCGTGGCTGGCCTTGCGGCGAGTTTCCTCTGCCTGCCTCTCGGCGCGCTCTGCAACAATGCGGCTGCGGCGCTGACCGGAGTGATGGTGATGGCGTCCGAACGTGTGGCGTCGTGGCCTTGGGCGAGCGTAGAGGTTGAGCCGTGGAGCGTCTGGGCGTGTCTCGCGTGGTATGTGGCGTGGGGGGCTCTCTTCGCAGTGCTCTGCCGTTTCTGGCCGCGCAGCGTGCCGTTCCCAAGTGTATGGTGGTCTGCAAATGTGCGGTAGTTGTACTCGGTAGACTGGAGACCCCACACATCTTCGTTTTGTGGTATAATATCCGCCGATGAATAATATACAAAGGCATACGGCGCTTACGCGCCGCTGGTTCATTGGCGGCTTGGCCGCAGGTCTCGGTGCGATGCGCGTTCCGCGCGTCTTCGCCGCACAAGGCGCCGCGTCGCGTCCGGGCGCGCGCCTGAAAATCGGAGTCCTGAGCGACGTCCACATCAAGAAGCCCGGCGACGAAGCCACGTTCCTCAAGGCTCTCGCCTACTTCCGCGACAACGGCGCGGACGGCGTGCTGATCGCCGGCGACATCGCGGACACCGGCCGGGCCGCGCAGCTGAAGATTTGCGCGGACTGCTGGTACAAGACATTCCCTGACGGCAAGGCGCCGGACGGACGTCCCGTGGAGCAGCTGTTCGTCTACGGCAACCACGACATCGACGGCTGGAACTGGAAGTCGAACGCCGACTTGTACAAGAAGCATCCCGAGCTGAAGCAGACCGACGCTATCGGCTTCGAGAGGAACCGCGCCCGCGTGTGGGAAGAGCTCTTCCACGAGAAGTTCGAGCCGATCTGGATGAAGCGCGTCAAGGGCTACGCGGTCATCGGCGCCCACTGGGGCAACATACAGATCGAGGATTTCATGAAGGCGCACGGCAAGGAGATCGATCCGTCGATGCCGTTCTTCTACACGCAGCACGCGCATCCGCGCAACACCTGCTTCGGCTCGTGGGCGTGGGGACGCGACGACGGACGCTCCACGCGCGCGCTGAGTCCGTTCCCGAACGCGGTCGCGTTCTCGGGACACAGCCACTACACGCTCACCGACGAGCGGACCGTGTGGCAGGGCGCGTTCACGTCCGTGAATACCGCCTCCCTCAAATACGCCTCGACCGACTACGCGCTCCGCGAAAACATGCCCGGCAACGGACACGGCTACCGCGGCGAGAAGCGTCGGCACCAGATGCCGAATCTCAAGACGTCGAACGGACGCCAGGGCATGCTGATGTCCGTGTTCGACGACCACATCGCGCTCGAGCGCCGCGAGTTCGTGACGGACAAGTCGCTCGGCGACGACTGGGTGATTCCGCTCCCCTGCGCGGAGTCGAAGCCGTTCGCCTACGCCGCGCACGCGAAGAAGCGCACGGCCCCTGAGTTCGCACCAGGCGCGACGGCGAAGGCCGCGAAGGTGAAGGACGAAAAGAAGGGCGAGCGGGTCGAAATTACCTTCCCGCCGGCACGGACGCAGGCGAAGTGCCGCGTGTTTGAGTACGAAGTGACTGCCGTGCTTGTCGAGGACGATGTCGATCTCGTGCAGGCGCAGCGCCGCGTGATGGCGCCGGACTTCCATCTGCCGGAAACCGCCGAGGGGAAGCCCGGCGCGTGCGTGTTCGCCTTGTCGGAACTCCCGCTCCGGGGCCGTTACCGCTTCGATGTGCGCCCCGTCGAATGTTTCGGGCGCAAAGGCGCGCCCATCCACGCCGAACTGGCGGTATAAGGACGATCTGATTTACTTTTATAACAAAAATACTGTTGCATACCATGAAAACAACCAAATCTTTTTTCCTCCTGGCGGCATGTACATGCAGCGCCGCCCTTGCAGACACAGGCGTCGCGCCACTTCAGATTGCGTTGCGCGGACAGCCGGTGGCGTACACGATCATGATTCCCGAAAAGGCGAGCCCGGTCGAGAAGTACGCGTCCGAGGAGCTGCAATCGTTCCTCGAACAGGTCACGGGCGTGAAGTTGCCTGTTTCCTCGGACGCCGCGCCGCTTCCGCCGAAGGCGATCCTGCTGGGCGAAACGAAGTATTCGCTCGCCCTGCTGAACGGTGGCCGTGACGGAGCACGGCCCTCCCGTTGCGGCGGGTTTGATCCGAAGACGCTCGGCAGCGACGGATTCCGCCTTGCGGCGCGTCCGCCGCATCTCGTCGCCTATGGCTCGGCGAAACGCGGCGCGCTGTACGCGGCGTACGAGATCCTCGAGACCTACGCCGGATGCAGGTGGTACGCCTCGTGGCACAGCGTGATTCCGGAGAAGAGCGTGGTCGGTGTGCCCGGCGACCTCGACGACGTGCAGAAACCGGCTTTCGCCATGCGCGAACCGTTCTGGTACGACGTGAACAAAAACCGGGAATTCGCGGCGCGACTTCGCGTGAACGGGTACAACCACACCAGCGGCGAGGTGGATGCCAAGTTCGGCGGCGACTCGTTCCGTTTCGGCGGCGGGCTCGGCAGCTGCCACACGTTTGAGGCGCTGTTGCCTCAGAAGGTGTATTTCGACAAGCATCCCGAATACTACAGTCTCGTAAAAGGCAAGCGGCTCAAGGGGCGCACGCAGCTCTGCCTCACCAATCCCGACGTGCTGCGCATCGTCACGTCCAACGTGCTGGAGCGTATCCGCAAAGACCCGGGCGCGAAGTTCTACGGCGTGAGCCAGAACGACTGGTACAACTACTGCGAGTGCGAGAAGTGCGCGGCCATCGACGCCGAGGAGGAGAGCCACGCGGGAACGATGGTGCGCTTCGTGAACGCCATCGCCGAGGCGGTCGAAAAGGAGTTCCCCGACGCGGTGATCGAGACGCTGGCCTACCAGTACACGCGCAAGCCGCCGAAGAAGACGCGCCTTCGCCGCAACGTGGTGCCGTGCCTCTGCACGATCGAGTGCGACTTCACAAGGCCGATACCCGAAAACCCCTACACGGAGAACGTCAGCTTCATGTCCGACATCAACGGCTGGAAGCCCCAGACCGACCAGCTGTACCTCTGGGACTATACGACGGAGTTCAGGGACTTCGCGCTGCCGTTTTCGAACATCTACGCCTTCCAGGGAAACATCAAGTTTTTCCGGGATAACAACGTGAAGGAGCTTTTCGAGCAGGGCGACCAGTGCGGACGCCATGGCGCGTTCGCGGAATTGAAGGCGTGGCTGCTCGCCAAGCTGATGTGGAACCCCGACCGGCCCGTCGAGCCGCTGGTCGACGACTTCCTCGCCGGATACTACGGCAAGGCCGCCCCGTTCGTCCGCGAATACCTGAGGGAGGAGCACAGGCGCATGCGCGAATGGTCGCCAGCCCAGGACCCGATGCGTATTTGGCGCAGCGAGGCGTTCCGGGGCCTGGACGACGCCTTCGTCGAATGGGCGAAGCCGCTCTGGAAGAAGGCCGTCGAAGCTGTGAAGGACGATCCGGCGCTGTCGTACAACGTGAGGATGTCCGAGTTCTCGTTTGACTATCTGCGTCTGGAGCGCATGCGTCCAAAGCCCGTGCGCAAGGAGGTCCTGTTCGCGCCGTGTCCCGGAAACGACGCCCGCGTCGCGGAAGTCAAGTCGCTCGCGCAGTCGCTTCTCGACAGAATGGCCGAGGCGAAGGACATCAGCCTCTCCGAGAGTCGCGTGCGGCACAACGCGCTCGTCGCAGGATGGAAGGCAATCGTCGCGCCCGCGACCAACGCCGTCGTCAACGCCGTCGAGTCGCAGCGCGTGGAGCTGGAGGAGCGCTACCTCCGGCTCATGCGCCCAGGCCAGTGGGGCGCGTTCGTGGACGACCCGAAGGCGGCGGACGGCAAGGCGCTCAAGCTCTTCAACACGCATTTCGAGTGGTGTACCTCTTTCACGATGAACAGGGTTTCGTTCAAGCCGGGTGCGAAGTACAAAGTTCGCGCGCGCGTCCGCGTGGAGAAGGCGCGCGACGGCGGCGAGGCGTTCTGGGCGGGGGTGTACGACTCGGTGGCGAAAAAGGGGGCTGGCGGCATCACGCCGCGCACGGATGCCATCACGGACGCGGAATACGCCTGGTACGACATCTGCACCTGGACGCCGCGCGCCGACGGGAGCGAATACTTCTGGATCGGCCCGGGCCGTTTCGGCGCTGACGGCAAGAGCAGCATCAAGGCCGTCTATCTCGACAAGGTGGAGTTGTCCATAGCCAAGTAGTCGCGTAGAGTATGAAGTGTTCGCGCAGAGAGTTCTTTTCAGGAGCTTCGGCGTTCGCACTGGGTGCGAGACGGCTTTTCGCCGTGCCGCCCGGCTGGAAGCCGTCGAAGAAGCCGATTCTGGTGTTGGGCGTCATCAGTGATACCCACATAAGGACGATGCCCACGAGCGGACGGATTGACAGGGAATGGTCTGAAAAGTACCTCGTCAAGGCACTGACGCATTTCAGGGACGAGAACGTGGACGCGGTCGTGCACTGCGGGGACTTTGCCCACCTCGGACAGGTCGAGGAGATGCAGGCTCACGCCGATGCCTGGAACAGGGCGTTCCCGAACAATCGCGCGCCGTCCGGACACGAGGTCGTGAAACTCTTTGTTGTAGGAAATCACGAGCTGCGGGGCAGCACCTACGGCGGCAAGGGGATGTTCGTCAGGCGCCTCTATCCCGACCCGGAGGAGCGGGCGCGTCACGTTCTGGCGTCCGACATGGCGGGGAACTGGCAACGCATCTGGGGCGAGAAATACGAGCCGGTATGGCACAAGGTGGTCAAGGGATTCCACTTCTTCGGCATGCAGTGGGACGTGGACGACGCGGCGATGGTGGATTTGGTGGACGGGACGATGGGCTGCGAACCTCCACGGCCGTTTTTCGTGCTTCGCCACGACTATCCGCCCAGTACGCTGCTCGCCCGCATGAAAAGCCATCCGAACGCCGTAGGGTTCTTCGGACACCTCCACTACAGCATCGCGAACTGGAGGAAGGGCTTCCTTGCCGGCGGCATGCCGTGGCTCCAGGTCCCGTCCCTTCACGCGCATGGATATCCGGGACTGAGGGAAGAAGACCCCTGGTTGACGAAGTTCAAGATTGAAGGAATGGAGGCGGCGGGTTCCGTGCAGGCGCGGCAGGGGATGGTTGTCCGCCTTTACGACGACATGATGGTCGTGTAGCGCCGTGAGTTCGGCGAGGGCGGCTCGCTTGGCGCAGATTGGGTGATGCCGTTCGGCAAGTACGATCCGCATCCGTTCTCGTTAGAGGAGCAGAAGAAGAAAATCGGCGAACCGCAGTTCCGCGCAGGCGCAAAGCTGGAGGTGTTTTGGGACAGGATTAACAAGATTGAGAATACCACAAACTTTAATCCTGTAAATCCTGTTCAAGAAGACTCTGCATCACTGTGTCTCTGCGTGAAAATACCATTGGCCGACGGCAATCCGGATTCGCGGGTGTATGCGTATGAGGTTGTTGTTGTGGGCGATGGGCAGAAACTGCACAAGGTCGTGTACGCAGCCGGGTGCAACATGGGGATTGGACACGAGCCGAACGGCGGCGTTACGGAACTGCTCATTCCAAAATCCAATCTGCCGTCTGGCAATACGCTGGCCTTTTCGGTCTGTCCGATCACTTCCCTCGGCACACGCGGCGAACCCCTGTCGGCGAAATGGACGTCACCTCTCTGACAGACCGCAGGTACGGCGTATGGCGTCTCGCCGCTTGAAATGGCGTGCGTGAAATACAAGGTTCGCGCGTGCATCCACGTGGACAATGAGCGCAATGGCAAGAGTAACATCCAGGCGATCTACATCGACTGTGTCGAACATTCCCTCGTCAAACCATCCGATAACTGAGCACAACCTTACATCCCGTTCCGCACCATAATCACACGGCAGTTCCACCCGCCCCGTTCCGTACTGTAATCGCACGGACCATCTTACACCACTACGGTTCCGCACCATAATCACACGGCAGTTCCACCCGCCCCGTTCCGTACTGTAATCGCACGGACCATCTTACACCACTACGGTTCCGCACCGTAATCGCATGCAGCTCCCCCTCACTCACACACCTCGTTCAGCACGTAATCACATGGTTCCCACACTGCCTTCCGTTCCGCACAATAATCGTGCGCAAGGCTCATCCGGAAAACAACTTGGGGCAAACCGATTTGTATGCA
This sequence comes from uncultured Lentisphaerota bacterium, assembly GCA_946413265.1. Taxonomy (GTDB): domain Bacteria; phylum Verrucomicrobiota; class Kiritimatiellia; order RFP12; family UBA1067; genus RUG572. The sequence goes on along the minus strand of CAMKJU010000061.1, from coordinate 513 downwards.
TTCACATACATTTCTCATACAATTTTCATACATTTCCTGTGCATTCTTTTGACAGTTTACCCCCTATCTTCGGGACGTTGGACGTGGTAGAATTATGGTGCCGGACCAAAGAAGGAAATGCACATGAAAAAATCCGTCGAAGAGTACCTGGAAGACCGTGGTTGCCGCGTCGTGCGGCAGTCGGCGGAACCCGCACCCTGCACGTTCGAGACCCTGGTAGATGGGTTCCTCGTGTACGTGCTGCGCCTCGACAGCGAGAGCTACCGGCGCGCGTTCTGGCGCGAGGCGTACCGCAACGGGCACACCATCGGACACGTCCCGCGCACGTTCGAGGCGTTCTTCAGGCGCAACGCGCACACATTCGAGGAGAAAGTGTCGCTCCTCCTGGGCGTGGCCGCGCTCTTCGGCGCCTACACTGTGGCGACGCTCCTCTACCGGCGGCTCTCGCTCATCGTCAGGCGTCTCCGGCGCCCGACGTACTACGAGCGCGAACGCGAACGGCGGCAGAAGCTC
>CAMKJU010000060.1 GCA_946413265.1 uncultured Lentisphaerota bacterium | reverse complement strand
ACTGCGCGATGATGGCAAGCAGCGCGAGACGCCGCTCGAAGCGCCCCACCTCGGCGCGGCCGGTCGTATCCACGGCCTCGCGCAAGATGCGCGCGGAGGCGGTGCGGTGCCGCACTGCCGCCGCGACGATGCGCGCGACCGGAGCGGGTGTCTCGTCGCATAGCGCGAGGGCCTCTTCGGCGTTGCCCTGCTCCAGCACGTTTCCGACTCCGCGCACGAAATCCTCGTAGCCCATCTGCGCGCGCCTCAGCGCGATCAGACGGTTGAAGAACAGCAGCACGCTGGTCACCCCCAGCGCGATCAGCAGCCAGAACACGGGGCCGCCCAGCATAGTCCAAACGCTCATTTGCCAGCTCTCTCCTTTCTCAGACGCGCAATGCGCTGCCGCGCGGAATCGGCTGACGGCACGCTCGCGTCAACCACGTACCTCAGCATGCGCTCGGCCTGGCGCACGTTCCCGGAAGCCTCGTAGGCATCGGCAAGGTTGAACGCCGCCCGCGCGAAGAAGGCACTCGCGTTGACGTCGAACGGCACGCCCGCGCGCACGCCGTCCACATACGCCATCACCACGTTAGTGTAGTACTGGTCGTACGCCTCGTTGTAGTTGTGCATCTTCTCGAGCGTGCGCGCCAGCTTGAACGATATGACGATGCGCATCGAAGGCGGCACGTCCGCATCCTGCAGCACGGAACGGTATGCGTCCACCGCCTTGCTGTAGTAGGCCGAGTTGTCGGCCCCGCGCGCGAACAGGCTGTCCGCCTTCAGAACGGCCGCGCGCCTGCGCATGTCGTCGGAGACGGGCATGCGCGACGCGCGCTCAAGGACCAGCACCGCCTCGTCGAACCGGGCCTGGTCGATGAGCGCCTCGCCCTGCAGCAGCAGCGCCTCGGCGAGAATGGGCGTTTCGGGAGTCTCCTGCGCGGCGGCGGACACCGCTGCCGGGTGTTTCACGACGCGCGACACGATCTCAATGACCTTTGGATAGTCGGACTGGGCCGCCATGCAACGCGCCGCGTGTACGAGCGCGTCGAGCTGACGCCCCGCCGACACGTCCTTGTTCGTCGCGCATTCCTCAAACTCGGCTAAGGCGGCGGCGTAGTTGCGCTTGGCGAAGTCGAGTTTTGCCAACCAGATGAGGACATCCGTCCGCAACGGCGAGTCTGGCGTTTCGTCCAGCAAGGCACGAGCGGATGCGTAAGCCTCGTCGTCGCGTCCCGCGCCGTATCGGCATAGCGCGCAGAAGAAGCGCATCTCGCCGGCCCGTGAGGGATCGATCTTCGCCACTGCCGTGAAATCGCGCTCGGCGGCCGGGAAACGGTAGTCGCGGTAGCTGGCCCGGCCGCGCCCTTCCAGCGCCTTCGCCTTCTGCGCGGGCGTGAGCGCGGGGAGCGGGCGCGCCTTTGCGGACGCCGCATCCCCCTCGTCCAACAGGGCTGCGTCCGAACCAGACTTCTCGCCCAAGAGGCGGTTGTATATCTCGATTGCCGTAGTCGTCCTTCCGGCGGATGAAAGTTCAGAGGCCAGACGCAGTCCGGCGTCGATCGAGTATTTTCCGCCGCCGTCCAGAATTGACCGGAAACCGTCCGCAGCCTCCTTGGATTGCTTTGCGCGCGACAAGGCGTCCGCACGCTGGTACTGCGCGAATTCGACTAGGTTAGAGCTTGTGACCTCGCCGTAAACGCCCGCTGCCTCCGCGAATCTGCGAGAGGCGACGAGCGCGTCTCCCTGGCGGAACTGGCAACGCGCACGGTCCTCCGAGTTCGTCGCCATCTGCGCCGCGCGCGCGAAAGCGCCCACGGCCTCCGCGTCGCGTCCTAGCTCCTTGAACGCAAGTCCGCGCCCTTCCAGCGCGTGAAGCGTCTGAGGATGGGCGGGATAGGCCTGCAGGAAATGGTCGTACGCCTTTAGAGCCTCTTCGCACTCGCTTGCCATGAGACGCACGTCGCCTAGCTTGAGCAGCGCGTCGCCCGCGCCGGGATCGTCGGGATGCGAGCGCACGAGCGCGCCGATGCGCGCCGCGCCGCCCTCGCGTGCCGCCGCCACCGACATCTCCTTGAATCCGAGGTTAAAGCCCGCGCGCGTGGTCAACTTGCCCTTCTTCGCGCGCGCCACGGCGTTTGACGCCATCGCGAGGGCCGCGTTCGTACTGCCAAAGAGCCAATCTGCGTCTGAAAGCGCAAGGGCTGCGTATACGTACGGCTCCTCCGCCGTCTTCTCGCCGGCCTTCACGAGCCGCTCCCGCAAAGCACGCGCCTCCTTCGTGTCGCCAAGTGCCTCCGCGATGTCCGCCGCCATCAGGCGCACCCCGTCGCCCGGCGCGCCGGGAGCGTCAACGGCGCCCTCGCGCCGCAACAGGTCCAGCGCGCCCTTCGGGTCGCCCCTGGACAAATGCGCCTCAGCCCATTCGCTTGCGTTCTCCACGCGCGCCACCGAGTTGGACGGCAGCTTCGAGGCGGCTTCCGCAAAATGCTTGTCGGCGGCTTCCCAGCTGCGGTCCGCCACCTCCAGGCGCGCCATCAGGCGCGCGGCCAGCACGGCGAGCTGCGGGTCTGCGATTGGCGCCTCCAGCAGCTTGTGCGCCGGCTTGATCTTCCCTTCCGCCGCAAGCGCGTAAGCGCGCCAGTATCGGAATGCGTCGCCCGCCGGATTGCCCCAGGATTCGAGGCGGGACGGAATCTCAGATGTCTTACCCGAACGCGCAAGCGTCTCCAGCTGCACGAGCCGCGCCTCGGTGCGCAGAGCCGGCAATTTCGCCGCGTTCTCGGCACGGTGCTCGGCCGTGTACCAGTTCCCGTCGCCAAGCGCGCGACGCGCCACGACAAGGTCGTTGGACGCTGCCTGCGGCGAAATCGGCGCGGCACCGGAAACAGCGCCGAAAGCGGATGACGCCGCGACGGCGAACAAGACGAAGAGCTGGAGATTGCCGTTCACGCGATCCTGTTGCTAGAGGGTGAGGTCCAGTAGCTGAGCAAGGCGCTTCGCGACGTCGGTGTTGTCGTACAAGCCCTCAAACAGCTCCGCGCCGGGGCCGAACGCGAAAACGGGAACCGGCGTCGCCGTATGGCTAGTAGCGCCGTAGTGGACCGTTGCCTTGCCAGTCGCCGGGCTCACGGTGGCGTTCACGCCGCCGGTCTCATGGTCGGCCATGACCACGACGAGCGTATCGCCGCCGTGCGCAAGCGACCAGTCGACAGCGGTGCGCGCGGCCCAGTCGATCTTCACCACGCCCAAAACGGTCTGCGTGGGCTTGTTGGCGTGCGACCCGTGGTCGGGATCGCCGCTCTCGATTAGCACGAAGAAGCGCTTTCCGTCCTGCGACAGACGGTTCAGCGCCGTCTCCGTCAACTGCTTGTAACGTGATTCTTCGTCGAGCTCGCCGTCCTTCAGCTGCGCGAGGACGCGCTTGTCGCGCGGGGCCTCGATGAACGAGGCGAACGTCTCGCACAGCTGGTAACCTTTACCGGTCATTTCGGACAGGATGTCGCGTCCGTCCCTGCGCTTGCCGCCCTTCGCCTTCGGGAGGAAATACCGTCTGCAGTGGTAGCCAAGAAGAATCTCGAAGTCGCACTTCGCGGCGTCGCGGATGATGTCCTCGCTGTACGAGCGGACCGGCACATGCGCGTAGTAGGCGGACGGCGTCGCGCCGACGAAGGGATCGTCCGTCATCAGGCCCACCGCGAATCCTGCCGCGTGCGCGCGGGTGGCGATGGAATCGACGTGAGACTTGTCGGGCAGCATGCCGAGCATGCTGTTGTTCGTCTTGCGCCCACAGGCGAACGCCGTCGCGGAGGCGGCGCTGTCGGTCACGTCCGCGTTCGCCGAGTAAGTTGTCGCGAGCCCGGCGTAGGGAAGCTGGTTCATCACGAGCGCGCCCGGACGCTGGCGCAGGAAGTTCGAGGCAAACGTAACGGACCCGATGCCCATGCCGTCGCCCAGGATGAACACGACGTTGCGCGGCTTCGCCCCGACGGGATATACGGGAAGAGGCTTTTCGTAGAGGTCGGGGAACTTGTAGCTGCGTGAGATGCGCAGGTCCAAAGGCACCTGGCGGGGTTTGCGCCTATCGCCCACCGTCGCGCCCGCGACGACCCAAAGCCCTTCGTCGGCTGTGAAGGAAAAGGCAGCGAGTTTCTTCCCGCGCGCGAGGGGGAAGGTCGAGACGAATAGCGACACCTGCGTGTTGTTGTTGTAGATCGTCCAGGCGCGCACGGCGTTGCGGTAGCTGCGCGAGGCCATCCAGTCGCCCACGTCGCGGCCGATGCGGACATGGCGCTCTTCCTTGGTGCCGCCCTCATAGACGAGGTGAAGCGATCCGACAATCGGCTTGTCGTCCGCAGACGTGAACGACGAGGCGTGCAGCAGGTAGAGGCAGTCGCCGCGCAGCGGCTTTGCGAGCTTCACTTCGGCGGACTGCGCGAGGTAGGTGCGCCTGTGCCCGCCGAGGACGATGCACGCCTTGTCCGAGCTCGTGGACGCAGGCGCGATCTGGAACGGGATGCCGCCGATGTCCTGCTCGCCGGACGGCAACATGCGCAGGTCGTTGCTGCCGAGGTCGATGAACCCGCCTTTTTGGTCGTCTGCCTCGTCGTCGAGGAAGGATGAATTAGCGCCGTTCCCGAACGGAACCGGAACAAACGCGGCACTTGCGGCGAGAACCGTTGCGGCCACGCCTGCGAGGAATGTATTGACTTTGCGCATCTGCATATTTGCCAACTTTTTTTGCTTTTTCGGTTTCTTGATTCGTTCAAGGGCATAATGCCCCAAACCGCGTATATTTTACAATATTCCGCGCTTCCCTGTCAATGATTGCGCCCCGCCGCATTTATGGTATACTGTGCGCACATGACCTCAAACGACATCTTCCGCGATACGCGGGTCGCGCACGTGCGCGAGCTCAAGGCCGAGGTGGCCCGTCTCAAAGAGGAACTCGCGCGCGAGCACGGCGCACGCGAGAGCCTCGAGAGCCACTTCGCCCTCGCTCTTGCCGCCGCGCGCGACGCGGAGCGGATGGCGCCGGACGCCGAACTGCTCGTCGTCGACGGCTGGAACGCCGTGATCGGCACGCACCGTCTGGACGCCGACGCCCGCCACGCCGGACGCGACCGCCTCGTCGCGAACCTGCGCGCGCGCGTAGCCGCCGACCCGCGCCTCCACGTATGGGCGCTCTTCGACGGTGCCGAGATGCGCGCCGCCGCCGAGTCGGACGGACGCCTCCGCGTGGGCTACACCGGCGGTACCGGCGCGCACCGCGCGGACCGGATGGTGTGCGACTACCTGCGCATGAGGAAGATTCTCGGACTCAACCACGCCGTGACCGTTGTCACGGACGACAAGGACTTCGCGAAGGAGGCGGCCGCACTCGGCGCCTCCGTGAAAGGAACGGATACGCTCAATGCCAAAACCCAAGCCAACTGAAACCCGCAAGCTCACCTACGCCGAGGCGGCCCTGCTCGACCTCCTGCCCACGCTCTCCCTCCCCGACGGCGCGCGCGCGCTCGTCGCCGGCAACCGCAGCGGCTGGCTGCCGCTCGAGGCGGAGAAAAAATGGCCGAAGCGCGTGGCCGCGCATGCGTTCGACTTCCACCACGCGCGCGCGATCCGCGACCGCCTCGCCGAGGCGTGGATCAACCCGAACGCGATCGTGTACTGCACGCCCGCCCTTCCCGAAGGCCCCTTCGCGCTCGCACTCTTCATGACCACCCCGCAGTCGATGAGCGCGGAGCTCGTCCTCGACCAGCTGGAGGACCTCCACGCCCAACTCGCAGAAGGCGGTACGCTCGTGGCCGCGTTCGAGGGCGATGCGGACGACGCCCTGCGCACGCTGCGTCTCGTGTGGTCGAACGTACACGTCGTCACGCGCGCGAAGCACGTCGCCGTGTTCCGCATGGTGAAGCATGGCGAACTCGCGAAGCGGCGCAACTTCGCGTCGGACTGGGAAGCCAGCGTTCCCGACGGCGAAAAGATGGTCTTCACCAGCCTGCCGGGCTGTTTTTGCCACCGGCGCGCGGACGCGGGCGGGCTTGCGCTCGCGGAGGTCGCGGCACGCGAGGCGAAGCCGACGGACCGCCTTCTCGACATGGGCTGCGGCTGCGGGCTCGTTGGTCTGCTCGTCGCGAAGAAGGCCGGCATCACGGACCTCACGCTCATCGATTCGCACGCGCGCGCGATCGCGGCGGCGAAGATCAACGCCGCGCGCGCGGGGATCGACGCGCGGTTCGTCCTCTCCGACGACGGCCTTCCGCGCGGCGAGGACGAGGTGGGGCGCTGGAGCCTCGTTGTGGGCAATCCACCCTACTACAGCGACTACCGCATCGCGGACGTGTTCATGGAGACGGCATACCGCGCGCTGCGTCCGGGCGGACGTTGTCTGATGGTGGTCAAGACCGCCACGGGCCTTCTGGCCCTTCAGGAGAAGTACTTCCGCACGGCGGAGGTCATCAAGCGCCGGGGCTACTGCGTGCTGCGTTCCGTGCGAACCTGATTCGCGCGAAAGCAAGACTTACTTCGCAAGCGCAGCGCGCTTGTTGAAAAAGGCGATGCCAAACTTCATGATGTCGGTGATGTTCTCTGCGTCCAGCGACGCGGCGTAGTTCTTCTCGTCGATCTGGCGGCGCGCCTCGGCGGCGAGCGCGTCAAGATCGTCTGCCTCGGTTTTCGCCGCCTTCACCTCGATCACGACGGCCGGGAAGTCGAGGTGTTCCGCACGCGGCTTCAGCATGATGTCGAAGCGTCCGTAGCCGGATTCGCGGTTGGACGTGATCACGTACACGTCGCGCATGAACGAGAGCATGCCGAGGACAAGCCCATGGTAGAAGCCCTCGGCGGATGCGTCGAAATAGCTTGCGGACTCCAGGAGGAACCGTTCCACGTGTTCCCGGAAGGCGTCGGGATCGCGACTGAAGAACGCGGTACGGACGTCCATGAGGCTCTCCGCGTCGCCGCTCTGCGTCGTGATCTTCTCGCAGATGTCGGTCAGATAGACCTGCATCACCTCTTTGTTGGGAATCTCCACTTTGCACATCCCAGCCGAAATGTCGGATGCGGGTTTCAGGTAACCGGCGGAGACAAGAAGCGCGTAGATCGTGGACTTCTTCTTTCGGATGTCCTGATAGGGTCCCAGTTCCGATGTCATCGGCACGACGGGTTTCTCGCCCTTCAAGAGCGAGAGCAGCTTCTCCGCAATGTCGAAGGGGAGTTCCTCCACCAGCTCGGCGATGATGTCGTTCGAACTGGTGTCGAGCCAGTACGGCTTCGCCACGCAGCCCGCGTTAAAGTAATAGAGTACGCTCCACGGGTTGTACACCTCATGCCCGCCAAACACGTACCCGTCGTACCACGAGCGGATTTCGGGGAGTTTGTCCTCACGCCCGTAGTACCGTGCCATCTCTTTAACCTCGTCCTCCGTAAAGCCAAAGTACTCGCTGAACGGCCCGTCGAACACGGTGAACACGTTGAGGTTGTTGAGTCCCGAAAGCATCCCCTCCTTCGCGACGCGCAACACGCCCGTCATCACGCCCATCTTCACATGTGCGTTGTCCTTCATCGCGCCGGAAAGGAAGATGCGCATGAAGTTCACCATCTCGCGGTAGTACCCGTTCGTCGAGGCTGTCGTCACGGGCGTGTCGTATTCGTCAACGAGAACAAAAGGCGGTTCCTTGTAGTGTAGATGGAGCGCCTTCGCGAGAATGCCGAGGCCTTCGGCAAGTGTATCGGTGTCGCACTTGCGCGATTTGATGGTCAGGAAGATTTCTCTTTCCTCTTCCGCAAGTGCCTGCGCAGCCTCTCCGTGCCTCGTGAACTCCTCGCCGATGCTGCTGCGAAGCATCTTCTGCGCGGACTCCCATGTGAGAGCCTTGTGGTCCTTGAAGGTGAGGTAGATGACGGGGTACTTTCCCTGCTCGGCCATCCATTCGTCCGCGTCATCGCAGTGCGCAATCGCGCGCGACTCGAAGAGGTGGCGCACGTCCGGCTCGTCTGCGCCGCGCTTCTCGAAGAAGCACTTGAGCATCTGCATCGCGGTGGTCTTGCCGAAACGGCGCGGGCGCGTGAACAGCGCCGTCCCCGCGCGCGTCGCAAGGAGGTCGCGGATGAGGAGGGTCTTATCGACGCAATAGCAATGCTCGGCTACTTCCTCCCAGAAGCTCTTTCCTACCGGGAGCGGAAGCAGCCTGCGCCGTGCGCCCGTCGCTTTCGTCACGTTTTCCATGGCGCTTATTCTATCAAAACGACGACGCAGAGGCAACCCTGCGCATTTGATTTTCCTGTTCTCAGTTGAAGAACGACTCCAACGGAACGAGATAGTCGAAATAGCCGTTTTCCTCCACCTCCGGCGCGATGGTTCCGTCATACACGAGAACCGTCCGCACCGAGGTGCCGCGCGGGACGCGCAACCGCCTCACCTTCTCCTGGACTTCGTCCTCAATCGCCGACGAAATGCGCGCACGCCGCTTGATCTCCACGAGATAAACCGACTTGGGCGTCTGCACGAGCAGGTCAATCTGCACGCCGGGCGTTGTCTTTCCGGGACGCCGGACATACGGCGCCGCAGACGTGACAAGCCGTCCGTCCAATCCGATGAGCGAACAGAGCTTTTTCAGATTGTTCAGCACAAGGTTCTCGAACTGGAGTCCCATGATCGACTCCCACCCCGGAAGGCGGTCAAGGGTCGTGAAGCGGAACAGCCCTTCTCCGATCGCCTCGGCCTTCGGCGCGATGAACTTCAGATAGAAGCGCGTGTAGTTGTCGCGAAGCCGATAGCGGACTTCCCGCACGTCCGAACCCGTCTCGGGGTTTTTCCCCGCCGACGACGCGACGAAACCAGCCGCCGTCAGGTCGCGCAAATCCTCGCTCAAATGCCCGTTCGGCTCCCGTTCAAACTTCTCCGCCAATTCAGAGACGCTCGCAGAGCCGTTGGCAAGCGCCAGAAGAATGCGTCGCTTCGCCGCCGCCGCACCAAAGACATCGCCGAAAATCGTGTTGAAATCCTTGAACAGATACCCTTCCGGCGTGAAGCACATCCGCTTGACGTTCTCGTCCGCAGGAAGCGAAGGATCAATCTCCTGAAGGTATTTCGGGACACCCCCTGTCACCGACAGCACGTCGATGACCTCACGCAACGCCGTGCGCTCGGCCTTGCGTCCCCAGAACGCACGGCAGTCCGAGAGCGGCAACTCCGGCAACGTCACATCAAGGGAGATTCTGCCGACAAACGCCTTAGACTGCAGAATGTTCTCCTGAATCCACGCCGAAACACTGCCCGCCAACACGAATATCACACGCGGATGCCGCGAGAACTGCATATCCCAGGCATTCTTCAAGTAGGCTGCAAACGACGTGTCGTATCCGCCCATCCAGGATATTTCGTCAAGGAAGACAATCTTTCTGTCTCGTCCCCCAAGAGCCGCGTTGAGCGCGTCAAACGCCTTAGGCCAGCTATCTGCTTTGACTTCTGGCGAACCCGTCGCCCGTGCAAGAGAAGCACAGAAGTTCTCGATCTGCTTCTCGTTCGTCATGTACTTGTCGGGCGCAAGTCCCTCGATTTCGATGAAACTGCATTTGGAGGACTCTGCAAATACTTCCACCAACGTTGATTTTCCAATTCGCCGTCTGCCTGAAATGACCACCAACGACGCGACCGACTTCCGCCAGAGCGCTTCAAGACGTTCAAGGTAATATTCTCTTCCGACAAACATTGTCCGGCCTTTCTTGTGAGGCAGTTGCAAAACCACTCTGCCATTGACACACGTTCGTTGCTTTCGCTACTGGGAGTTTTGGAGTTTAGGAGGCTTGGAGGATCTTTATAACCTCCTCCAAATCTCCGAATCTCCTAATCTCCCAGTAGCGAAAGCAAGAAAAGTTTTGCAACTGTTTCTTGTGGAAAACAGAAGTATAATATCATAATTTTTCACAAAGCGCAAGAGCATGAATGGCAACTATTTTGAGAAATGGCAAATAGTTGCCATTTTCAACGCCCCCGAAAAATGGCAACTATTCTTGAAAACACCAAATAGTTGCCATCAACCTAAAAACGGTAAGACCCAAGTGCAAAACTATTGGAGGAAGTTTTTGTCCATGTAGAACAGGTAAAACATGCAAGACTTGCAGATGTTTTATATGTTTTACATGTTCTACATGGACAATCAAAAAGGAGGCACCAGAGGAATTTAGAATCAATTTATTTCGGTCAAGAGGCGAAATCTACAAGGTGATTTCGTACCACACGGTCTGGTACACGGGGCCAATCTTCACGACGGCTTGGCCGTTGGCATCCGCCGTCACGGGAACAGGGGTCTTACGCTCGCCACGCTCGTCGAGCGCCCAGCACTTCGTAGCAGCGGCCTTCGACGGCAACGTAATCGTGGCGGGGATGCCCTCGTTCACGGTCTTGCCCTTCCCCCAATCCGCGCCACGGCAGTGGACGAACTTGCCCTCGTGCGTGAACTTCGCGCCGCCGTTGTGGCAAAGCCCCGTCGCCGCGAGAAGGATGCGCGCGGGACGTCCGCTCTCGCCGAAGCCCGTCGCGTCGTGCGAGGTAAGCGAGACCGTCGCCCAGTCGAGTTTCGTCTCGCCGACCTTGAGCTTCACGCCGCCGAGGTCGAACGTCCGCCCCTTTATGAAACCGGAAAACACCTTTGTGTTCGGCGTGTTGACGGTCCAGAACGCCGCGCCTTCCATTTCGCCGTTCAGAACGATCTCGCCCGTGTCGCTCGTGAACGTCTTCTGGTCTTTGGCGGGGACAGAACCGCCCGAAGGCGCGGACTTGCCGGAGAGGTCAACTGCGGTCTTGCGCTCGAGGGCAGTCTCGCGCGGCACCTTGCCGTCCGTCGCGGAGAAGATTCCCTGACCGAACGTCCCCTTGTTCACGAAGCGGTCGAAGTATTCGTTGTAGGGGAGGTTCGCGACGTACGACTTCGCGCTCTCCTTCACGTCGCCGCGCAGGTACATCGCGGCGCAGGCGGGGAAGTGCGCGAGCACGTCCGTGCGCGCCGCCATGGAGAAGAAGTACTCGTTGTGGTCCGGTTCGGCGTTCTGACGGTTGTTGTAGGAATACTCGAACACGCCGTCCCAGCCGTGCAGCGCCCCATACGCACGGAGCATGGGCTGGCCTTCCGCGCCGTAGAAGTTGGGGTAGGGATGGTTGTATTCGCTGACCGTGTAGGGCTTGCCGAGGACGCGCTGGCCCGCCAATCTGCTGATGCGGTCCACATTGTCGTTCACCATCGCCTTGTTGCCTATGCGCCAATTCTTGCCATTGTTTACATTCGGGTGGCACCAGTAGGAGTGGATATCGACATAGTCCATCTCCGCCATGAGGTGCGGCGTGGAGAAGTTGAGTTGCGTGGCGGCGACGGGTGCCTTGAGGCCAAGTTCGTTTTTGAGGTAGCCGAGCATCCCGGTCCAGAAGTCGTGCTCCACGTCGGTGAGGAACTGGTAGAAGTCGCGCTTCATCTCAATAGGAGCGCGCGACCGCTTGCTGTGTACGAACGGATAGTCGCCGTTCTCGATGCGGAACTTGTCGAGGTACGGCAGCGGCTTCTCGGCGAGCTTCCACGCCGCGCGCGCCTTCTCCGTGGTGCCGTACTTCTTGACGAGCCAGTCGCTCCAGAGCTTCTTGAGGCACTTGCCGTACACGTCATCGCGGCCGTCAAGTCCGCCCTTCAAGTAGAGCCGCCAAAGGGACTCTTCGTTGTTCGTTTCGACAACTGCGACGACCGGGTCTTCGAGGTAGCTCATGCCGGTGTAGGGGTTCACGTGCGAAAGCAGTTCTTTCGCGTACTCCTTCTGCAACGCGATGAGCGGCGGATAGAACTGGTTGAGGCCCTTGTTCCTGTCGCTTGACGGGGACGGTATGCCGTCCGCCGCGCCGAGATGGCGTGCGACGTGGAGATTGATGTTCACGTAGATGCCGCGCTTCTTGAACTCCGCTATCAGGTAATCGAGGCGTTCGCGCTGCGCGGGGTCGAACTTGCGCCGCGTCGCCCCGCTGTGGTCCATGATGCCCTTTTGCTCCGTGAGCATGGCGTTGCCCTTGAGGTACGTGCCGTCGAAGTAGTGGAGGCGCACGCAGTTGATTCCGAAGCGCGCGAGGCGCGCGGCAAGGCGCTCCGCCTCCTCGTGCGTGGGAAAGTTCGCCGGGCCGGTGAGGTTCGTCGCGTGGAACTTGACGCGCCCTTTGTCGTTGACGAAGTGGCCGCCCTCCACGCGGATGCGTCCGTCCTTCCCGGCGGGAGCTGAGAGCAGGTGGCTCATGTTCACCACGTTGTCGGGGGAATCGTACGACGGCACGAACGGGAACATCCCGTCGTCCGACGCAGTGCAAATCACCGCCGCCAGGGCGGCCGCCAGCGTAATCTTCGTTTTCATGGTGTGTGCTCCTAAGGCTGTTCAGGAAGAAGTCCAAAAGAATCATCGAGGCCAAGGACCGCCGCCGTGACAAGGTCGGTCACGCTGTCGACGTCCTTCAGGTCGATCACCTCCACCGGAGAGTGCATATACCTCAGCGGAATCGCGATCTGCGCGACGGCCGCGCCGCCGTGCTCCAACTTCAGAGACCATCCGTTGTTGCCGGTGCCCTTCGGGACGCCGTGGATCTGCATGGGGATGTCCTTCGCCTGGGCCGTGGCGATAAAGAGATCCCGCAGTCCCCCGTGGTAGATCGGCCCGACGGACAGCGCGCCGCCTGCGCCCAAGCGGACGTCGCCCACAACCTTCTTGTCGTCGCCGTCCATGTCGGTTGCGAACGTCACGTCGCAGCAGATGCCGATGTCGGGATGGACGGAATAGCTCGCCACGCGGCCGCCCACGAGGCCGATCTCCTCGCAGACGCTGGAGACGTAGTGTACGTTCACCTTGGGCGGCTCTGCCGCCGTCGCGAGGCGGATGAACGCGCGGCACATCGCGAACGTGCCGCACCGGTTGTCGAACCCGCGTCCCGAGACGCGCGTCCCGGCGAGCTTGCGCCATCCGGTGTCGGCCACGGCGGAATCACCCACCGACACCAGCTGGCACGCCTCCTCGTACGACGACGCGCCGATGTCGCACGGCATGGCCTTCAGATCGTCCGCCGCGACGTTCTTCTTCTCCTCCGGCTTCATCAGATGCGGGGGGCGCGTGCCGATCACGCCGTTGACCACGCCGTTCTTCGTGAGGATTCGGATGCGCTCCGCCGCAGAGAGCGGCACCACCAGTCCGCCGATCGGCCGGAGATAGACGAATCCCTTGGAGTCGATGTACTCGACCATGTAGCCGATTTCGTCCCCGTGGCCCTCGAGCATGACCGTCCGCTTCGCCCCGACGTCGTAGACGGCATGGAGGTTCCCATGCACGTCGATCGTAGGCTGTATGCCGGTCTTCTCCTTGATCCAGCGTCCGAGCAGCAGCGCGCCCGCAGCCTCGGACCCCGTCGGGGTCGGAGTATCCACCAGTTTTCTCAAAAACTCGATATCAGATTCTTCCATTTTTCTTAAACCTTTCTCGTTCCCTCACCGGAACGCCCCGACATTGTACCAAACTACCGTTCGCGGCGCAACCGCCGGAACCGCTTTTATCGGCTTGCGGGGGCGGAACAGGCGTGGTATAATGTGCGCCGTCATGCGATACCTTATCATCATCGTCGGCGCGGTTCTGGTGAACAACTTCGTTCTCAACCGCTTTTTGGGATGTTGCCCGTTCCTGGGCGTGTCGAAGAAGACGGAGACGGCCCTCGGCATGTCCGGGGCGGTCGTGTTCGTCATGACGGTCGCCTCGGCCGTCACGTGGTGTCTCGACCACTGGCTCCTCGACCCGCTCGGCCTCGGCTACATCCACACGCTCGCGTTCATCCTCGTGATCGCGTCGCTCGTGCAGTTCATCGACATCGCGATGAAGCGTTTCGTGCCGCCGCTCCACGCCGCACTCGGCATCTTCCTGCCGCTCATCACCACCAACTGCGCGGTGCTGGGCGTCGCGGAGCTGAACTGCAAGAACGGGACGCCCTTCCTCGAATCCGTCCTCTTCTCCTTCGCGGCCGCACTCGGCTTCGGCTTCGCGCTCGTCATCTTCTCCGGCCTCCGCGAGAAGCTCGCGTGGGCGGACCCGCCCCGCTGCTTCCGCGGCATCGCCGTGGCGCTCGTCACGGCCGGTCTCCTCTCCCTCGCCTTCATGGGCTTCAACGGCCTCGTCAAACTCCCCTACTAATGCAAACGAAGAAGGACAAAGGACAGAAGACGAAAGGCAAAGGATTGCTGCCGCAGCCTTTGTCCTCTGTCCTTTGTCTTTTGTCCTCAGTCCTCTAACCAACAAAACGCCATGACAGCAATCATCACAGCCATCCTCGTCATCGCCGGCATCGGCGCCCTCGCGGCGCTCGCGCTGGCGATTGCGGACAAATACCTCGCCGTGCAGGAAGATCCCCGCATCGGCCTCGCCACGGCCGCCCTTCCCGGCGCGAACTGTGGCGGCTGCGGCTTCGCCGGCTGCGCCGACTACGCGCGCGCCCTCGTCGAGGGAACCGCCGCTCCCGGCGCGTGCGCGCCCGGCGGCGACGCCGTGAACGCGGAACTTGCGAAGATCCTCGGCGTCGCGGCAACCGCCACCGAAAAACGCGTCGCGCTCGTCAAGTGCTGCGGCACGCGCTCGGAGGCGATCCGCGTGGGCGACTACAACGGCATCTGCGACTGTTCCGCCGCAGCCGCCACGGCGGGCGGCGACAAGGGCTGTCGCTTCGGCTGCCTCGGCTACGGCGCGTGCGCGAACGTGTGCCCGAAGCACGCGATCTCAATCACCGACGGCCTCGCGGTCGTGGACAAGCGCCTCTGCATCGGCTGCGGCAAGTGCGTGAGCGTGTGCCCGCGCAAGCTCATCGAGCTCGTCCCCGCGTCCGCCACCATCCACGTCCTCTGCAACAACCCCGTGCGCGGACCCGAAGTCACGAAGGTCTGCGGCGTCGGCTGCATCGGCTGCCACCTCTGCGAGAAGAACGCGGGCGGCAAGGAGGCCAACCACTTCACGTTCAACGGGTTCCTCGCGAAGGTCAACTATGAGAACCCGCCGACGGACGCGACGCTCGCGGACAAGTGTCCGCGCAAGTGCATCCGCGAAGACGCCCACTTCGAAACGGGGAACTAAGCCATGAAGACGGTCAACTCAGCGTTCAAGTTCCACGGCGGCGTTCACCCGCAGTACAACAAGGACCTCGCGGCCTCCAAGCCGATCGAGGCGATGCCGCTTCCGCAGCAGCTCGTCATTTCCATGAGCCAGCACCTCGGCGCGCCGGCGAAGTGCCTCGTCAAGAAAGGCGACGCCGTCGTTAAGGGACAGCTCATCGGCGAGCGCAACGGTTTCATCTCCGTGCCCGTGCATGCCCCCGTCGCCGGTACGGTCGCGGCCGTCGAGCAGCGGATGGGCCCCGCCGGCGGCTGGGCCGACGCGGTGATCCTCGACGTAGCCGAGGACCAGTCGGCCGCGCCGGCGTTTCTGCCGCCGCTCGACTGGAAATCCGCCAGCCGCGAGGACTTGCTCGCCCGCGTGAACGACGCCGGCATCTGCGGCATGGGCGGCGCCGGGTTCCCCTCGGCGGTCAAACTCAACCCGCCGCCCGACAAGCACTGCGAGTACCTTATCCTGAACGGCGCCGAGTGCGAACCCTACCTCACGAGCGACTACCGCACGATGCTCGAACGCGCGGACCGCATCCGCGCGGGCGTGGAGATCATGCGGAAGATCCTCAACGGACCCGCCGTGCGCATCGCCGTGGAGGCGAACAAGCCGGACGCCATCAAAGCCCTTGAAAAGGCGTTCGCCGACATTGAAGGCAACGTCGAAATCGTCGTCCTGCCGGTCCTCTACCCGCAGGGTTCCGAGAAACACCAGATCTACGCTACCGTCAAGCGCATCGTCCCCGAAGGCGCGCTGCCGATTGCCGTCGGGTGCGTTGTGGAGAACGTCGGCACCGTCGCCGCGATCGCGGACGCCGTGGAGAAAGGCATCCCGCTCACGGAGCGCGTCACGACCGTCTCCGGCGACGGCGTGGTCGAGCCGAAGAACGTACTTGCGCCCATCGGCACGCGCTACGCGGACCTCGTCGCCTTCTGCGGCGGCGAGAAGGACGGCGTACGCAAGGTGATCAGCGGCGGGCCGATGATGGGCTTCAACGTGCCCCATCTCGAAATCGCCACCACGAAGACCACCTCCGGGCTTCTCTTCTTCACGTCGGCGAAGGTGTTCCAGTACACCTCGAACGCCTGCATCAACTGCGGACGCTGCGTGCGGGCGTGTCCGATGCAGCTGAACCCCGCGTTCATCTGCTCCGCCGTGGAGTCGAACGACATCGCCGCCGCGCAGAAGATGGACGTGATGGACTGCATCGAGTGCGGCGCCTGCTCGTTCGGCTGCCCCGCCTACCGCGACATCACCCAGAACTGCCGCCGAGCCAAGGCGTCCATCCGCGCCGCCGCGGCCGCCGCCAAGGCCAAGGCCGCCGCCGCCGCGAAGTAAAAGAGAGAAGAGGCTATCCATGAAACCAAAGGACACATCGGAACATTACATCCTGAGCTCGTCGCCGCATGCGCATGCGGACGCTTCCACGAGCCGGATCATGCTGGACGTGATTATCGCCCTTCTGCCGGCGCTCTGCTGCGGGGTGTATTTCTTCGGGCTGCGCGCGCTCTTCCTCACGGGCACGTGCATCGCGGCCTGCCTCGTCACCGAGGGACTGTGCCGCCTTGCAATGAAGCGCAACAACACGATCGGCGACTTCTCCGCCGTCGTGACGGGACTGCTACTCGCGCTCAACCTGCCGCCCGACCTCCCCGTGTGGATGGCCGCACTCGGCGGCGTGTTCGCGATGGGCGTCTGCAAGCAACTGTTCGGCGGGCTCGGCTACAACCCCTTCAACCCCGCCCTCGCGGCGCGCGCGTTCCTGCTCATCTCCTTCACGGGACCGATGACCACCTGGACGAAATCCGCGTGGACGCTCAGTGCCGGGAACGTCGAGGCCACCACCACCGCCACGCCCCTCGCGCTCATCAAGAAAGGCGCGGAGGGCTTTGACTGGTCACAGGCTGCGCTCATCAAGGACCTCTTCATCGGCAACGTGAACGGCTGCATAGGCGAAGTCTCCGCGCTCGCCCTGTTGATCGGTGCCGCCTATCTGCTGTGGCGCAAGGTCATCACCTGGCACATCCCCGTCGCCTTCATCGGCACGGTGTTCCTCTACGCGATGTTCAAGGGCGGCGTACCGCCGCTCGTACACGTCCTCTCCGGCGGCTGCGTGATCGGTGCGTGCTTCATGGCCACGGACTACGTGACCTCGCCCATCACCGCCAATGGCAAGCTGATCTTCGGCTGCGGCTGCGGACTCATCACGATGCTCATCCGCACCGCGCCCACGGGCGCCTACCCTGAAGGCGTCTCGTTCTCAATTCTCATCATGAACGCGCTCACGCCGCTCATCAACCGCTTCACCCAGCCCAAACCCTTCGGGAAGGTCAAAAAGTGAAAAAGATCCTCCAACTCATCCTCTCGCTCACGCTCATCTCGGCCGTCTGCGCGGCCGTGCTGGCCATCGTGAACAACGCCACGAAGGAGCGGATCGCAAACCTCGCCACGCTGAAGGCGAACAACGCCGCGCGCGCCGTCCTGCCCGCGAGCGTCAAGGCCATCGAACCCGTCAAAGACCCCGCCGACGCCTCGCTCACCGCGTTCATCGGCTATGCGGACGACGCCAAGACGCAGATTGTCGGTTACGCGGTGCCGGGCCTCACGGCCAAGGGCTACGGCGGCAACATCCGCCTCATGGTGGGTCTCAACCCCGACCGCACGGTGATCTCCTATCAGGTGCTCGCCGCCGCCGAAACGCCCGGACTCGGCTCGAACCTCTCCACGCCCGCGTTCATCGCGCGCTTCAAGGACCAGCCCGCCGCCAGCGTCAAGGTCACGAAGGACGGCGGCAAGATCGAGGCGCTCACATCCGCCACGATCACCTCGCGCGCCGTCTGCGACGCCGTTGCTGATGCCGCCCAGCGCATCGACCGCATCGAAGGGAAGGAGACGAACGGCGGTCGCGGGGCGACCGCCCTACCAGCGTCCAATCCTGAAGGCAAAATGCTCTTCGACCCCGCCAAGTCCGAAGAGGCGATCAAGGCACTGCCCAAGGGCACGGCCACGGCTACCGCCCTTCCCGGCAAGGGACGCTTCCCCGTTTTCGAGGGCAAGGACGCCGCAGGCAAGACGACTGGCTACGTCGCCGTCGGCACGGGCAAGGCCACCGGTCCGCACGGCGAACTCGTGATCATCTACCAGTTTGGTTTCAATGCCAAGCGCGCGCCGTCGTTCAATCCGGCCCCGCGCATGGTCAACCAGCCCGCCATCGAGATGACGGACATGGAGAACGCCCAGCGCACGGCCTACAACGCCGCCCTTCAGGACGCCCTCTCCCAACTTCGTCGATGACACCGCATAACCCGTTGCTTTCGCTACTGGGAGATTAGGAGTCTTGGAGTTTTAGAGAATATTTTACAAATTCTCCCATTCTCCAATACTCTGAAACTCCAAGCAGCGAAAGCAAATAAGAGAAATACAAGGGGCTATTGGCTAGGTATTATGATGAAATCGCTTGGAACCGGTGCCTCGAAGGTCATCGGCTCTCGCGTGATTGGATGCTTGAGTGCTAGACGCCAAGCGTGGAGCAATTGACGCGCAGGTTGTGGGTTGAGCTGGCGGTCGAGACGCGATCGGCCATAGACAGCATCGCCCACTACGGGCGTGCCTAGGGATGCCATGTGTACGCGAATCTGGTGCGTGCGCCCCGTCTCTATCACGCACTCCACGCGGCTCACCGTGCGCGATAACGCCACCACGCGGTAGTGCGTCACGGCCACCTTCCCGTTACGGTCTACAATCGCCATCTTCTTGCGGTCAAAGGGACTGCGTCCGATCAGGTTCTCGATTCGCCCCTCGGCGGGTACAGGCGTTCCATGCACGATGGCGAGGTAAGTCTTCACGATGTTCGCGTGCGACGAGAACTCCTTCGAGAGAACATCCATCGCGCGCTGCGTCTTCGCCACCACCATCACGCCGCTCGTATCCTGGTCCAGGCGGTGTACGATACCCGGACGCGACACGCCGCCGATGCCGCTCAGATTGGGGCAGTGCGCGAGGAGCGCGTTCACAAGCGTACCGGTGAGGTGTCCCGGTGCGGGATGCACCACGAGCCCCGGCGGCTTGTTGAGCGCGAGGATGTGCTCGTCCTCGTACAGGACGTCGATTGGAATATCCTCTGGCTCCGGCACGGCGGGGACGGGCGGCGGGATGAACACGTCGAGCTCGTCATCCTCGTCCACCTTCGCGCCGGCCTTCGTCACGACCTCGCCGTTGACCTTCACGAATCCGGCCTCGATGAGACCCTTGATGCGCGACCGCGAGAAGTCATGGTGGCGCGCCATCAGAACGATGTCGAGACGCTCGCTCATTTCCCGCTGAGGGCGCGGCGGATGATCGTCTCGGTGTCGGCGACGGACGGATCGTCCGCCAGCACCTGCTGCACCTGCTTGCGCGCGGTATCCTCGTTGAAGCCGAGTGCGGTGAGCGCGAGCAGCGCATCGCGCACCACGCCAGCCTTCGCGTCGTCGGCGGAGGCTGCGGTTGCGTTCGCAACGGCCTCAATCGGGTTCACCTTGTCCTTCAGGTCAATCACGATGCGCTCGGCCGTCTTCTTGCCAATGCCCTTCACGGAGGCGAGGCGCTTCGCGTTGCCTTCCGCGATGGCGAGCTGGAGGTCGCCAATCGTGAGGCCGGAGAGGACGGCGAGCGCGAGTTTCGGACCCACGCCGGAGACGGTCGTGACGAGCTCGAACATCTCGCGCTCGCGTTCTGTCGCGAAACCGTATAGCAACTGGGCGTCTTCGCGCACGCAGTGGTAGGTGTAGAGCTTAACGGCGTCGCCGGCGGCCGGCAGGCGGTCGAAGGTGGAGAGCGGGATGAACACCTCGTAGCCAACGCCGCCGACGTCCACGATCACGCGCGACGGCGTTTTCTCGGCCAATGTTCCCTTGACGTATGCGATCATGCGAGCGGCTCCCTGTAGCGGTACGCCTCGATGGCGGAGGCTTTTTTCGTGGCTGGGTCGAAGGTGATGACGGCACCTTCGAGCGTTGCGGGGCCTTCGGCCACGGAGAAGCGCGCGGGAACGCCCGTCAGGAACTTCTGCTGGACAGGCGCGAATTCGCGTCCGATGGATGAGTACCACGGTCCCGTCATGCCGAGGTCGGTCTGGAAGGCGGTGCCGCCGGGCAGCACGAGGGCGTCGGATGTCTGCACGTGCGTATGCGTGCCCACAACTGCCGTGACGCGTCCGTCGAGGTAGTGGGCGAGCGTGATCTTCTCGCTCGTCGCCTCGGCGTGGAAATCCACGAACACAGGCACGTCCTTCGGCATTTCGTTCAGTGCGGCGTCGGCCGCGCGGAACGGACAGTCCGCCGGATTCATGAACGTGCGGCCGACGAGGTTCAGCACGGCGAAGCGGCAGATCGGCGTGGTGATCAACGCCCAGCCCTTCCCTGGCGCGCCGAGCGGGTAGTTGGCGGGGCGCACGGTGTTCGTGAGCTGGCCGATGGTTGGGGCGAACTCCTTCTGGCTCCATGTGTGGTCGCCGAGCGTAATCGCGTCCGCGCCCGCTGCGGTGATTTCCTGCGCGAGCGCCACGGTGATTCCGCTGCCGGCGGCCGCGTTCTCCGCGTTGACGACCACGGCTGCCACGCCGAACTCGCGCCGAATCCGGGGCAGCTGCTCCTTCAGGATGCGCCGTCCGGGGCTTCCTACCACGTCGCCGATCATCAGTATCTTCATGTACATCTCTCTTCCTTGCGGCGCATATCCTATCATACGCCCCCCACGCCGTCAATACCCGATTGACGCGGAAATAAGAAAATGATAGAATAACTCCGCGGTTGGAAACAGAAAGTTCGACCAACTGGCAACAAAAAAATCAAAAGGAGATAACATGAAGAAACTGATGTTCATCGCCGCAGTTGCGGCTCTCGGTATCGGCATGACCGGCTGCGTGGGCGCAGGCGGCCCCTGCACGACCTCGGCTCTTGGAATTGGCGGTATCATTGACGAGAACCGCGCGCCGGCCTCGTTCAATATCGACAACAGCGTGAAACCCGCCAAGTGCGGCCGTGCCACAAGCAAGGGCATCGTGCTCTACACGAGCGGCGACAGCTCGATCAAGGCCGCGATGGACAACGGCGGCATCACCAAGGTACACCACATCGACTACGAGGTGTTCAACATCTTCAACGTCTTCAGCAAAGCCACGACGATCGTGTGGGGCGAGTAAGACGTCGACGTACACATTGCGTACAAACGAAAAGGGCGACCTCACGGTCGCCCTTTTCGTTTTATTGCCGCAACGGGCGAGACGCCCGTTGTCCCAGTATGCCGCCAAGATGGCGGCTTTCCCAGTCAGCTCGCCTACTTAGTGGCGGAAGCTGCGCTGGCCCGTGAAGACCATCGCCACGCCCGCGTCGTTGCAGCAGTCGATCACGTCCCAATCGCGGAGCGCGCCGCCGGGCTGGACGATCGAGGTGATGCCCTCGCGGATGCCAACCTCCGCACCGTCGCGGAACGGGAAGAACGCGTCGCTCACCATCGCGCAGCCGGGCAGGCCGCCCTTCTCGGCGCGCGTCTGCTCCATGATCTCCGCCTGCTTCTTCGCGCCGTCCTCTTCGCCGAAGACGAGCCTGAGGTCGTTGTAGGGCTTCTGGTACTTCTCCCACGCGA
>CAMKJU010000059.1 GCA_946413265.1 uncultured Lentisphaerota bacterium | reverse complement strand
GCGAGGCGTACCGCAACGGGCACACCATCGGACACGTCCCGCGCACGTTCGAGTCGTTCTTCAGGCGCAACGCGCGCACGTTCGAGGAGAAGGTGTCGCTCCTCCTGGCCGTGGCCGCGCTCTTTGGCGTCTACACGGTTGCGACGCTCCTCTACCGGCGGCTCTCGCTCATCGTCAAACGCCTCCGGCGCCCGACGTACTACGAGCGCGAGCGCGAACGGCGGCAGAAGCTCGCCATCGCGCGGCGCGAGGTCCGCAGGCACCGCACGCTGAACCCTCAGCCGACCTTCGACGCGATCCGCGCGGCGCTCCGCGTTGCGCGCACTTCGCCCGAAGCCGCGATCCGGCTCGGGTCGCTCCTCGAGGACCTTGAGTGCTTCGTCGACAACACCCTCATCCACGACGCGCAGGGGCAGATCGTGGGACGCCGGGGTGGCATCAAGCGCCTACTCCAGCGCGAGGCACCCGACCTTTTCGCGAAGTACTCCACGATTATGCGCTACAAGGCTACGGCGAAACGCTTCCGACAGGCTTGCGGCTCGGGCGAGCCCGTGCCGCCGGCGACGCTCCTGCCCGCGCCGGAGGCCGCCGGTCCCACCACGGCCCCTATCCCCAATGGCCTCTCGGACGAGATGCGGGCCAAGCTAGTTGCTCCCCGTGAGGTTGCGAGAACGATACTGGAGGAGTGCGAGGGGACGCTCATCTCGCTCGAGGCCGCGCTTGCGCTGCGGCTGGACCCCGACTGCATTCCCGCGACAGGGGAGGAATACGTACGCAAGCCCGGCTGTCCGCGCATTCCGCGGAAGGTCATCAGCTGGCTCGTTCGACATCAAGTCGCCTGACGCCATCTCACATTGATAGCGCCAAGAGGCATTCACGGAGGAACGTGCAGGCGAGCGCCGTGGAACGTCCCGTCGGATCAAGCGTGGGGGCTAGCTCCACGTTGTCGATGCCCACCACGTTCAGTTGACCGCAGATGCGCACGACATCTGAAACAAGCTGCCGATAAGTAAAGCCGCCAGCCTCGGGCGTACCTGTTCCGGGAAATGCGGAAGGATCGAGCACGTCCATGTCTATCGTCAGGTACACGGGCGCATCCGGTGGAATTGACTCCACCACCTGTGGAAGCGTCGCATCCGAAAACGGCTCAGTCACGACATGCCCGTCACGCATGAAGACGAACTCCTCGCGCGTACCAGATCTGATGCCAAACTGGAATATGCGTCCATCGCCTAGAAGCTCATGGCAGCGACGCATGACGCAGGCGTGCGAAAGGCGCACGCCGAGATAGTCCTCGCGCAAGTCGGCGTGGGCGTCGAAATGGATGATGTGCAGGTCGGGATGCCGCTTTGCCACGGCGCGCACCGCCCCGAGCGTGACGAGATGCTCGCCGCCGAGGAGGAATGGGATTTTCCCTGCCGCGAGGATTCCCTCCGCCCGCGTCTCGATCATCTCCAGCGCGCGGTCAGGCGCACCGAACGGCAGTTCAAGGTCACCGGAGTCGAAGAACGGAAAGTCCTCGAGGTCGCGGTCCTGCAACGGGGAATAGGTTTCGATTCCGAACGACTCCGAGCGGATCGCCGCCGGCCCGAACCGCGTTCCGGGACGGAAGCTCGTGGTGGAATCGTACGGTGCGCCGAACAGAACTACGCGCGATGGCGCGTATTCCTCGGACGATGCGATGAATGTTGTGTAGTTCATGGTGAAGTGTCAATATTGTACCACAATTCCCTGCGGCCCGCTTCAACGGGCTAGAGGGCAAGAGTCTAGTGCTTGAGGAGGTCGACCCAGTCGTAGAAGCGCCAGGCGTTGTGGACAACGTCCGCGAAGCGCGTGGGCTTCGCGTCATCAGCGAAAAGCTCCGCCCACGCGCATGGGGCGTTGATCGTCTCGATGCGCGAGAAGAGAGCGCGCGCGGAGGCGAAGGCGTGCGCGGCAGGTATGGCGGCGCGGCCGAGGGCGATGAGGCGGACGGGACGTCCGCCTCCCATTTGCGGGCGCAGAGGCCCGCCACCCCGATTTTGGGCGCTACCACGATCAGGGAAGCCACCCATGTACTTGGCGGCGGCGATGATATCTTCGGCGCGGCGGCCTACAAGCGGCACGCCAACGAGGCACCCCAGCTGCGCGAGTTCCTCGTCGGGGCTCTTGATGCCATAGAAAACATGCTTCGCGGCGGCTGTCTCGCCGAACCCGCGGATGTCCGCCACCGTCACGCGGCAACCCGCCGCGACAAGGCGCTTCACGTGCGGCGCGAGGTCCGCACGCTTCGTCGCGTCGCCCACGAGAAGCACGGGCTCGCCCGCGCCCACCGTGACGACGGGCACCGGCGTGCCGTCGTCCTGCACAAGCACGGCGGAGGCGACGCCGTCCTTCTCTGACGCCTCGCATACCGTAAAGGCGATTTTGTCGGCCGAGCGGATGCCCGCCACGCGGCGCACGACGTCGGCCGTGAGCGCCGGACGCGCTGCCTTCGCGCGGTCGGCCTCGTCTTTCATGATGTCGTACACCGTGCGCTCGCCCGGCAGGTCGAGCGTGTTGCCCGTGGGCGTGGCGCTCGCCTCCCATTTGGTCTTGCGCATGTGCGCGAGGCCCTTCGCCTCGTAGGCGAGGCCGGTATCCACGTTCTTGTAGTCGAAGCCGAACTGGAGGTTGCGGTGCGTCTGCATCGGCGCGGGAACAGGACCTCCCTGCAGCCAGTGGTTCATCCACGCGACGGCGCGCGTGCGCGTGGACTCGTGCCAGTGGTGCGGGCCGATCGTGTCGGAGAGCGCGAAGGCGTCCGGTTTGCCGAGCATCGCGTACACCGCGCGGGCGCGCCGCGACGTCTCGACCACGCCCGAGAACGGGAAGAAGTCGCCATGCGAGGAGCAGAACAGCGCGGGACTCGGCGCACGCAGGAGAATGTGGCCGAGATGGTTGAAGCCAAACGCGAGCTCGCCGAACACGAACTGCTCCGCGTCCTGCGGGCCGCACTGCTCACACACGGTACGCACCGTGGAGAGGAAGCCGCTCGGGGCGGCGCACGCGATGCGGTCGTCGAGCGCCATGATCCAGGAGGACATCGTGCCGCCGCCGGAGTGTCCCATCACGCCGAGGCGGGAAGGATCCACTTCGGGACGCGACGCGAGCACGTCCAGCGCACGGATGCCGTCCCACGTGCGGAAGCGCGCCGTGTTCCAGCCGAGCAGCTCTGCGCGGCGTCCCACGTTGTTGTGTGCGCCGCAGCTCCAGAGGTTCGGGTTCTTGCGGCACTGCACGCGCTCCCCCTGGTCGATGGGATCGTAGCAGAGCGCCACCATGCCGGCCTGCGCGGCCTGAAGCGAGCCGCGCTGGTAGGCGGATGCCGCCTTGCCGTTGGTGGAGTGCCCGCAGGGCACCACGATGCCGGGACGCTTTCCAGGGAACTTCACAGGGTCGGGCAAGAAGAGGTTCGCCGTCACGTGATGGTGAGGTTGGCTCTCGAAATAGATTTTCTCCACCGTGTAACCGTCGCGCACCACGCGTCCCGTGCTGACCACGTTGAGCGGACACCGCTCCGGAAATCCACCGAGCGCCTCCATGAGCGCGGTACGTACTATACGCTGTCGCGCAGCGAACTCCGCCGGCGTCTTGCACGCGGTCCACGCCTCGTCTGCCGCGAGATCCGCCTCGTAGACGGCCTTGAGCATGTTGTCGTAAACGATGTAGTTGCCGCCGGGCAACAACTTGCGCTCAAGCGCCGTAGACACAGGGTCCGCCGCACCTAGTGCGGCATACGCGGCAAGAGCCGCAACCATCATTGTCGTCTTCATCTTCTCACTCCATTTATATAGAGGTTATTCTTCAATGCGGATTTCGGCGAGGGAGGCGAACTCGCGTCCGTTGTGCTCGGCCAGGCCGGTGAAGCGCCAGAAGCGGACATCCCCCGAAAAACCAAACGTCTGCGCGGCGGTGGTCGCCTTCAGCTCGCCCTTCACGACCTCGCGCCACGCCTTGCCGTCCTGCGAGACCTCAAAGCGGAAACCCTTCACGTTGCCGTTCGGACCGTTCTGCCTCTGCCAGATCGTCACGCCCTTCGCCTTGGCGACGCGTCCGAGGTCAACCGTCACCGCGTGCGGGTACTTCGTGAGCGTCACGCCGTACTGCGAATGCCAGATGGTCGAGAGGTCGCCGTCCACAAGGTGATCCGCGTCGCCTTCGCCCGGCTCCGCCGACGTACATGCGATTATGGTCGGAACGATATCCTCGCCCGTCCGCACGTCCGGCGGCAGCTCGGCGTGCGGCATGTACGGCAGACGGTTCTGGTCGCCCGGCACGCCAATCAGGAAATCAAGCGTGAACGTCTTGTTGTTGCGAATGATGTCACGTCCCATCGGACCCGGACCACACGACGCGCCGCCGAGTCCACGTACCGCCGCGTAGATGCCGAACTCGACCTTCTCGGCCTCGGGCAGCTCCTGCGGATGCATCGTCTTCACCAGCTCCGTCGGCGAATACGGAATCGCCGAGAACGCAAACGGCTCGCCGAGCGACATCAGCATGAACATGCCAGAGCTCCCCATAAGCGACGCCCACGCCGTGTTGCACCGCATGCCCATGTCCTGCGGCTTCGCGTAGCGCTCGACCATTCCCGACACGCTTCCGCTCCACCATCCCGTGAACGCGCCGCTCCTGCGGTCCGGATAGTTCTCAAACGGACCCGCGCCGAACCAGCTGACCTTGTCAAGCCCCTTGTCGAGCGTGAAGCGGTAGCCGACGCGCGCAAGCTCCATCACGCGCCCGCGCGAGCGAATCTCAGACTGGCACGCCACGTTGCCGTCGCCGAACACGGTCCACTTCTGCGCGACGACGAAGTGCGGATCGTGCTTCGCGACAGGACCCTGCGGAACGATCTCGCACGGCTTGCCGTTGTTGCCGCCAAAACCGACGAGGCGCTCCTTCTGCTTGCCGCGAACGTCCGCCACGACGACAAACGACTTCGATCCGTCCGGATTCGTCGTCACCTCGGAAATCGACGTGGCCTTCTGCACAAGCTCGCGCAAGCCCGCCTGCGCCCACCGTCCGCCCAGCCCCACTTCGTTAGAGCTCGGCGCGCGGAACACATCCAGCGTCATCGGCACGAGCAACAGTTCCCTGCCGCCCTTCACATACGAAACAAGCGCACCGGACTCGCGGTCGAAACGCACGTCCGTGCCACCCGCCTTGAAGCCGAGGGATGTTGCATTGGACGTTTCCTCCACCTTCCCTTCCGCCTTCACCACAACTCGATTTGCCGCTTCGTAGATTCCCTTGAAGTCGAACTGTCCGTTCGCGATTACATGCCCCTTCTTGAGAATGCCGTCGTCATCGTCCAACACGATTTCGCAGCGCACGCAGACCGATCCGTCCTTGATGCCCGTGACGTCGAATGTGGCGCTTTCGCGCGGTGCGATGTCGAGCGGATGCGAAGCCCGTGTCGGTCTCTCCGCGCTCAATACCACGATGTTGAGCGTATATCCCGTCGCCTTCTTGAAGTAGTTGAGATTCCTGACCGTCACCTTAGAGCCATCTTGCGAAAAGTCGAATGCAAACGGCTGGAATACGTGCTTCACCTCCCAGTAGCCCGGCTCGGTCGTACGGTCGGAAAGTACCGTTCCGTTCATCACGAACTGCCCGTCGTTCGGCTTGTCGCCGAAATCGCCCCCGTAGGCGATGATGAGGTGATTTTTGGACTTCGGACTTTCGACATTCGGCATCCGACATCCGGATTTTTGGGTTACACTCTTATACAAACCTTGATCAACCCAGTCCCAGATCGCCGCGCCGAGGATCACGTCCGACGACTCGATCGCGTCCTGGTAGTCCTTCAGATTGCCCATCGCGTTGCACATGTTGTGCGCGTACTCGGAGATGTAGAACGGACGCTTCGCCTTGTGGTCGTTCGCCTTCCACACGGTCCAGTCCACGCCCGGGTACTGGTTGGAATCGACGTCCGCGACGGAGTTGTCGCGCTCGTACTGGATCGGACGCGAGGGGTCCATCTTCTTGATCGCGGCGGACGCGGCGGCGAAGTTCTCGCCCGGCCCCGCCTCGTTGCCGAGGCTCCAGAACACGACGGACGGATGGTTGCGGTTGCGGCGCACCATGTCGAGATTGCGCGCGACCGTCGCCTTCTCCCACTCCTTGCGGTGCGAGAGCGACGCCTCGCCGTAGTAGTAGCCGTGAGACTCCACGTTCGCCTCGTCGAGAACGTAGATGCCGTAGATGTCGCAGAGGTAGTACCAGTAGTCGTCCTGCGGGTAGTGCGAGTTGCGCACGTGGTTGATGTTCGCCTCCTTCATGAGGCGGATGTCCTGAAGATGTCTCTCGCGCGGCACGTAGTGTCCGTACATCGGATCTGACTCGCTGCGGTTCACGCCGCGGAACTTGATCTTCTCGTTGTTGAAGTAGTAGCGTCCGTTTTTGATTTCAGAGACCCTGAAGCCAACCAAGCAAGATACGTATTCGCAAGCCTGCTCACGACTGTCGGTTGTCGCCTGTCGGTTGTCACCGACATTCGACGACTGACGACCGACAACCGCGCCTTGAGACACAACCTTTAGCACCAGCGTGTAGCAATTCGGCTCCTCCGCGCTCCAGAGCTTGGGAGAAGACACCTTCAACTCAGCATCAAATATTGGATGATCATATCTATGGCCTCTTTTGAAGTCCTTGAAGAGTACCTCCTCCCCCGACATGTTATACAGCCAGATGCCAAGCTCAAATCGCGACACATCGTCCTTTGATGACGGCCATCCGACAATCTCCTCCGTTACGTCCAACGCCCAGTCTCCATTCAGATTGTTCTTGTCAACCGGACGGGGCGTTACGGTGAAATCGCGGATGCGCGTCTTCGGACGCGCGAGAAGCCACGTTGATCGGGCGATGCCGGAAAGTCTGAACATGTCCTGGTCTTCGAGATACGAGCCGTCGGAGTAGCGATAGACCTCCAGCGCGACGACGTTTTTTCCAGGCTTCACGAACTTCGTGACGTTGAACTCGGCGGGATTGCGCGAATCCTTAGAGAAGCCGACGTACTCGCCGTTGACCCAGAGGTAGAAGAACGAATCGACGGCGTCGAACTTGAGGAAGATTTCCTGTCCGTTCCACTTCTCCGGCACGTCGAAGTCGCGGCGGTAGGAGCCGACGGGGTTACGCGCGGCGTAGGAAGTCCAGTCCTTCGGCGGCTCGCCCATGACGTCAGGCTGGTCACGCTTGAAGGGATACGTCTGGTTCACGTAGAGGGCCGTGCCCCATCCGCCCTTGCCGTTCGCGCCGTACGCCTGCCACGAGCAAGGGACCTTGATCGTCTCCCAGCCCGAAACGTCGTAGGCCGGCTTCTCGAAACCGACCGGACGCGACGCGGGGTCAGGCGACCACTTGAACTTCCACGCAGTCTCGGAGTCGAGCGAGATCGTGCGCTCCGAAAACTCGGGGAGAATCTTGAGCGCGTTTTCAAGCGTGTCGAAGCTGGAGAACGCCGCGCGGCGCTCTTCGCGTCCGAACGACAGGTTCTCCGGCTCCTTCCACTCCGTGCCCGTGGGCGCGGCGGCGAGCGACGGCGATGCCGTCGCCGCAACACCCAACACCGCGATTGCAGATGCCATAAATTGCGTCAGTTCCTTTTTCATTGTGCCCCCACTTCGACTACGTAATGGAAATTGCGCTTCTCGCCCTTCTTCATCTTGAGGTCGCTGTTGAACGCCTCGGCGAAGCACACGAAGTAGAATCCCGCGTTGTCGTTGCGCTCCGGCTGGAAGAGCGTGTAGTTGGGCGTGGGATGATCGGCGATGAACGAGACGCGCGTCGTCTCGCCGGTACGCTTGGACTTCGCGTAGACGTCAATGCGCGGCGAAAGGTCGCCCATACACCGCGTGTTCGCGTTGCCGAGGGTGTTCGTGCAGGAGTAGTCGAAGTCGGCATTGCTCGCAAGGCGCATCGAAAGTCCGGCGTATCCGCCGCCGTTGGCGGTACCGGCCTTCTTGTCCCACTTCGGCTTGGCGACGGTGAACGCAAGGTCGTCCAGCGCCTCGAAGCGTCCGGTCCAGTCGAGCGAATAGCCGCCGTCCGGCTTCACCGTCGCCTTCACCGTGCGGCGTTCGCGCAGGATCGCGCGCCCCTTCACCTCGTAGGCGAGCTCGGATTCGAAGATCGCGCCGTCCGCCGTAGGTGCCTCGCTGTGCGACACGACCCTGTTCGCGGCGCCATCGCGGCGCGGCTCCCAGAAACTATGTCCGTTAATCTGTTTCCACGAGAAGAAGAGCGCGGGGTGCCAGAGGTGGTCCGGCGGACGCGCCGCCGTGACGTACTCGTTCCGCGATCCGGGCACGCGCAGCTCGAAGTATGGCTTGCCCTCGGGCGGGACGGGATGGTAGATGAACGGCAGCTTCAGCGCCTTCGGCGCAGGCGGCAGGAGGTCGATCAGATTCAGCAGCAGACGCTTGCAGGCGGGATCGTTCGGATTGCGTATGAGGTCGGGCCCCACGAGCGTGACGGCGCCGCGTCCCACGGGATACTGCGCGATGGCGCTTGCGATGCGCCCCTTCCCCGCGTCCGCCACGCACATCAGGCACGTGTCGTAGGTCAAATACATGCCGTGCTGCCACTTGTCGATCGCGCCGAACTCGGCGTTGAGGCGCGCCTTCGCGGGGAATCCCTCGAATAGCTTCGGACAATTGGGGATGAGCGCACCGCCCTTTTCGGCTGGGCCGATCGTGAGCACGCCGCCGTAGGTGAAGCCGAGGCGCTTCGCGATTGCGGCACTCCACTGATCCGTGGGGCAGAGCGAAATCACGTGGACGCCTTCCGCCGCCGCGCGGAACATCGCGTCGACAAGTCCCTTCGAGTAGTCGGGGCCGCTGTGGATGGCAATGACCACCACGTCTGGCAAATCGCCCTGCGCCGCCGCCTCCGGGTCGAACTCCGCCACGTCGAGTCCCCACGACTTGTACACGGGCAACAGGGGGATGCCCCACAGGCGCACCTTCCGCGCCTTGTGCTTCGGCAGCACCGTGGCGTCGATGGACGCCGCCGCGCCGCACGGCTCGCCCATCACCTTGAGGAGCCCCTGGAACGACTCCACGCCCGCGATCTTGTGCGCGGCGAGATACGCCTCCACGTCCGTAGCGAAATTCTGCTGCGGCGCCGCGAACAGCGACGCGGCACACATGGCCACCGCGAACATAAAACGCACGTAAGGTTTGCATGTACTGGAATTTTCAAACGATCTTTCGGCTTTCATTATGGTGCTCCTTCATTTAAGGGCCGATATTATACCAAAAAACCGTTCTTTTTTGGTATACTCTTGCCATGAATCCAAAGCACACCAATTGGGCGGGCAAGCGTTTGCCCGTCAAGGCGCTCCTTATGAGCGCGGCATTTGCGGCATTCGCCGCGTTCTCAGCTGGCCTGGAGGAGGACGGCGACTACGCCTTTCTCGTCCGGCACATGCCGACAAAGGACCGCGGCGTCGTAAGCGAGGCGTACCTGCGTGCGAACGTGAAGCTCGCGCAGGAGGCGCGCCGCACCGCGCCGTGGCGGGACACGATCACGGACGAGATCTTCCGCGAGTACGTGCTGCCGTACTCGTCCATCGGCGAAGAGGTGGACGACTGGCGCCCGCTTTTCCGCGAGAAGTTCTGGCCACTTGTCAAGGACTGCAAGACGACGGGCGAGGCCGTACAGATCATCAACTCGAAAATCGGGAACCTTCTCGGCGTACACTACAACACCAAACGCGACAAGCCCGACCAGTCGCCGTTCCACTCCATGCGCATCCACATGGCCTCCTGCACGGGCCTCGCGATCCTGCAGATCGACGCCTACCGCGCGTGCGGCATCCCCGCCCGCTTTACGGGGTGCAACTGGACGACCATGCCCGGCAACCACTCGTGGGCCGAGTACTACGACGCGGGGACGTGGCACTTCTTCAACGACCCCGAGGACGGCAAGATTGCGCCGCCCGACCAGTCATGGTTCGCGTCCTACGCCGGGCAGGCGGACGACACATTCCCGCGCACGCGCATCTACGCCACACGCTGGAGCCCCGGCGGCACCTGGTTCTGGAAAACGTGGGGAAAACCCGATGCGCCGACCAGCATACCGGCGGACGACGTGACCGCAAGCTATAGGCGCTTCCGCGGGAACATCCCCGCCGCACGCGTCGCGTTCGTGGCACGCGACAAATCCAGAACGCGCCGCCCCGTCGAAATCTGCCTCGTCGCGCCGGGCACCGGAAAGGTGATGGCCAAGGGCACGACCTACGGCGAGTCGCATGATATGAACGACCACCTGCTCATCTCGCTTCCGCAAGGTACAAAGGCGATCGTCATGGCGAAGTCACCCGACGGCACGTGGCAGACTGCCGGCATCGCCGAGTTCAAGCCCGGCCAGAGCCTCTTCGCCCTGAAAGCACCTTGATGGCAAGATGGACTGCGGCCGACTCACTTAGTCTATGTTCAAAAATTAATTGGGCTCTAAACGATAGTCTCACGCAGAGGCGCAGAGAAGCAGAGAGCGCAGAGAAAAAACATCTTGCTTTCGCTATTGGGAGTTTCAGAGTTTTGGAGGATTGGAGAAGATGGGAGAATTTGTATTATTCTCCTCAACTCCAAGACTCCTAATCTCCCAGCAGCGAAAGCAAGAAAGGCTTTGTAAAGGGTTATAGTGTTCAACTAATTTTTTAGCAACGGCTTATTGAGCGCCGCATCGAGCGCACGGACGTCCGCCGCGTGTACGCCAGACTCGCCGCCGCGCTTCACAGTGAACACCTTGAGCTCGGGGATGTTGTCCTTGCCAAGTATCTGCACCTTCTCGAACGCCTCGATGCCGTCGCGCAGAAGGAGCGCGCGAAGCGAAAGACGCGGGCCGGGATAGACGAGCGACGTGTCGCCCGAAGGCCATGACGTGAAGTCCTGGCTGTCGAGCGGATTTTCCACCCAGCTGCACCACGCCCAGCGGAGAAGGCCGTCAAAGCCCTTCGCCGCCGAAAGAGGCGCGAGCCATGCTGACTCCGCCGGATCGCTGAATACAAAGGTGTTCGGACGCGCCGGACTGCAGCACACGTAGTACGTGGTGAACTTGCCCTGCGCGCGGCGCTCCGCCGCGTACTTCGCAAGTCCGTCGCCGTGCCGATAGCCGTAGGAGACGTCAAACGCCGCGGCGTTGAGCTGTGACGGATGATTGCACGCCATCACCATCTCCATCCCCGGCGCGTACTTGTGCAGCACGGCGAGAGCGGGACGGATCAGCTTGTCGGGACGCTCGTCGAGCGCGATCTTCGTGCGCTCGAACCAGCCTTTCGCCTTCGTGTGACGACAGAGATCCGCGAGGAGGTGTCCCCAGAAATCTTCGTACTCCGCGCTTCCCGGCTCCATGCGCGGTGCGACGCTGCGCCCGGACTTCTCGTCGAAGTAGCGGAACTTGAGCGACCACGGGAGCATCGAGTAGCAGTCGATCTGCCCCTTCACGCCGACCGCCTCCATGCTCTCCACGATCTTGTCGAAAATCGTGTAATCGTAGGTCCACGTTCCGTCCGCACGCTTCGTCGCCTGTACGCAAGAGCGGAAGCGGTCGTACGTCTGCTGGCCCCACGCCTCGTCGATGAGCGTGGCCGTGATCGTCTTCTGCCCGAGGTCGGCGAGTATCTTGTTGTAGGGAAGCAGCAGACGCAAATGCTCGTCGCTTCCAAACGGGACATCGTGCCAGCGCGCGATGGCGTCCGGGTGCTGCCAGAGGTCGAGGTGGAACTTCCAGTCCTTGACGGGCGGGAGCGTGCGCGGCACAACCGTGATTTCCACGGGCAGGTCGTGCTTCTCACCGTTGATGAACGCGGTCACCACGTCGCGGATCACGCCCGATGCGTCGCGCGAAATATCGAAGGTGTAGATGACCGGACGCGTCACTCCCTTGAAGGAGGTCTCCGTTGTACCGTCGAGGATGTCGCCGTAGAGCGTACCATTGCCAAGCGTGTAGCGCAACACGTCGAGGCGCGCGAAGTGGGCTGAAGAAAGGCGCAACTCCTGGAAGCCGCCCTGCGATGACGCGACGAGCATCGCGCTCACGCGCTCGCCGCGCCAGCCGCGCAGCCGCGCGACGGGCGCGAGCTTCTTCACATCCACCATCACGTCGCGGTCGTAGCGCGCGAAGATGTCGCCTGCGAGGAACGTGCTTTTCGCGCCCTTCGCACCGCCCACGCGGGCGTAACCCTCGATCTCCACGATGTGGGCGCCGGGCTTCGCGCCCCGCGAGTTGGAGACGACCGTGGCGCGTACGTAGCGGACCTCCACGGGGTCGAAATCGAGCGTGAAGCCCGCCGCGCCGGCGCAGATGGAGTTCGCCGTCTGGTCGGCGAGCATCTTCCACGACTTGCCGTCTGTGCTTCCCTCGATCTTGAACCCGTAGATGCGTCCGTCTTTCCAGTACGGCACGAAGAGGATTTCGGAGAGCGGCTTCGCCGCGCCCATGTCGACAGTCAGCGCCTGCGGCAGGTTCTCGGCGCCCCAGTACACCGTGCCGTCTTCGCGCTTTCCGTCTACGGCGAGCTTCGGCGCGAATTTGTCGAACTGCCCCGTGGCCGTGGCCTTCGCGTTCAGGAACAGGTTCTCCGCCTGCGCGGCCTTGCCCGAAACAGGCTTCCCGTCGGGCTCATACGCCGGATGACGCCTCGGTTTCGCCTGCGCGCACAGCGCCGCAAGACAAACTGCCAACACTAGTCTCTTCATCCTCTCATGCCTCCTTTTTTCGTTTCTGTTCTGGAATTACAGCAGGTCGCCGAGGGGGATGCCGTTGCGTCCCGCCTCGTAGATCCTGCGCACGTCCTCGTACGAGAGCGAACGCGTCCAGAGCGCGAAGTCATCGATGTCGCCGTTGAACGCGGCCGGGTACTTGCCGGTGCCATCCTGTCCGAGGAAGAACGGAAGCCCCGTCTTGAACTTGATGTCCTTCGCGTTGAACGAGATGCGGTAGAGGTAGCCGTCGCGCCCGCCCTGGTAGTAGCCGAGCACGCCGTCGGGACCGCGCGTCACCGCGTAGAAGGTCCACTTGCCGAACTCGATGTCGTACGGGCCCACGTCGATGCGGCCGCGGCCACTGCTCATGCCGGCGTTGAAGCACACGCCGCCGACCTTCGACTCAATCTTCTTGTTGGCGGTCACGAGGATGCCAGGGTTGGAGCCCTTGTGCCAGTCCTTGTTCGCGACGATCACGGAGTCGCCCTTCTGCGCCTCGGGCATTTTCACCCACATCGCGATAGCGAACTCGGCGCCGTTCTCGAACGCAAGCTTCTCGGAACCCTTCAGGCACACGCTGCCCGTGCCGTTCGTCGTCGTAGCGAGGTGCAGACAGCCTCCGAGGAAGCCACCTCTCCCGACGATTGCCGTCTTGCCGCGCGACTCGGCCGTCACGCCGCTCTTGACGGTGTTCGCGAAGGCGGCCGGGGCCTTGCCCTCGAACGGCATGTAGACGGCGAGGCCGTCCTTGAGGCAGCGCTTCGCGTCGGTGACGGTCTCGGTGCCGACGGCCTTGCCGTCGAGGTCGAAGCCGCTCCAGTCGATTCCGAAGTGCGTGAGCACCGTCGGCGCGGCGTAGTAGTTGTGGGGGATGCCGGGGAGGCGTCCCTGGGAGACGTTACGTCCGGCCACGAGGAACGGGATCGTCTCGCAGTGTCCGCCCCAGAGACCGTGCGTGCGCCAGTAGCCGCCGTGGTCCGCCGTGACGATGATCATCCAGTCCTCGTCCTTGAACGTCGGACGCGAGGCGATTGCCTTCAGGGCGTCGCCGATCGCCTTGTCGGAGAGATAGACCGTGTTGAGGTGGCCGAACGTGTAGGGGTAGTAGCCGAAGCCGTGTCCGCCATGATCGGGCCAGTCGATGTACCACTGCACGCAGTCGGGCGCGTCGGCGGCGGCGAGGATCTGGGGCATGGCCGCCGCGTTGCCGGCGTCGGAACCGTGGATGAACTTCACGCGGGGATCGGGCGATATCTGCTCGTCCCACCTCCACGAATACATGAAGAGGCCCTTAGTCCCGGGCCTCGCGTCCGCCACGCGCACGAGCCAGCTCGGCCACTTCTTGAAGTCGCAGGTGCTCTTGTGGTTCTGCTTGATGGTGTGCTTCTTAGAGGTCACGCCCGTAGCGATCGAGGTGTGGTTGGGTCCGCTCACGGTGATCGCATCGTAGATCGTGTGGGCGCTCAGGGACCACGCACACTTGTAGCCGGGCTGCCACTTCCCGTCGCGGAGCATCCGCAGGTTCGGCGTGTAGACGTTCTCGATTGAGTCGGCGCGCATGCCGTCCAGCATGATAACGAGTGCCTTGGGCTTGAGATTATTCTCCGCGGCGTTCAGACAGAATACGGTTGAAGCCGTCAACACGGCAAGAGCAACAACTGTTTTTTTCATTATGATATTCCTTCTTGTCTAGTTATTGGGGAAAGATAGTATAGCAAAAATCCATTCGGCGGGGCGGCAAAAAGCAGACCCGTCGCAAATCACACAATAGCGTGACAAATCATCCGGTCGAACCATCCCAGGGTGGGGCGAGCCCTCCGAGCGAGCCACCCACCCCGCGCGGGACGCCCGGTAGGGCGCGCGCCCCGCGCGCGCCGCTACGGCTCCACCACCACCTTGAAGAACCGCATCGCCGCCTTCTCCGCCGCCGTCGCCCCTTCAACCGACTTCCATTCACCATCCAGCGTCGCCGCCCCCTTCAACACGGCCTGTATCTCCGCGCCCGTCCAACGGTTCACCTTCGGCTCCCACTCCACCTTCGTCGGCTCCCCATCCAGCAACTTGACGTGGAGCCTAGCATGGGTTAGCCTAGATTTTTCTGCGAACCCATTCACGGAAGAATGGATCCACAAATCTCCAAGAACGTTGCCATTCATAGACGAGCTCATCGGCTTCAAGACGCTTAACGGCCTTCTTCACCGTGCCGGTACTGGCAATTCTGACGTTTTCCAGAAATTGCGCCGAGTAAATCTTGGCTGCGTCAGAAGCGGACAACCCCTTCAAAACGGCAACCTGCGTCGGCGTGAGCCGCAAGATGGACTTCTCAAACCCCTTCCGTTCCCTCGCAAAGATATGTTCAAGTGCGACTGGAACATCACTTTCAGTGATTGTCGCGTCCGTCTCGGTGGTTTCCCATAGTGCGGCGCAAAGTTCCTGGACGTCGCCAGACACTGAATCTGCGAATTCAATGATGCGAGAAGCCATCTCGCTTGAGACCTTTCTTTGCCCGGAGGCGAAGCGCCGTACAATAAATGCCGCGAAATCAACTTGCCGTATGGCGTCCACCTCAAACGCTGCCGCGCTTTTGAAGAACGGACTTTTCGGACTTGAGAAGATAGACATCATGTCGTGTCGCACGCTACCAAGGAAAAAGTACGGCACATCTGGCTGAAGTTGAATCGAACCCTGCATCTCTGCGAGGATTCGATTCGCGTCCGGCAGACGGAGTATGTCCTGAAACTCGTCAAACACGATGCAGGTCTTTCCGCCTGCCGCGACTTTCGCGAGCATCTCCATCACTGTCTGCAACGATCCAGGCGCATCTGCCGCTCGGGCGTCAACGGAAAGAATGGGCGAGCCATCGGTCGTGCTGAACGACAACGTCGGACGAAGATGCGACACGAGGTTCATGACCTTCCGCACAAACGACATCTTGTCGTTCATCCGAGCGATTCCTGCCATGACGCGGCCGCACAAGTCCGCCATGGTTCCTATGTAGTAGAGATCTATGTATATCATGCTTTCGCCGCGCATGTCCGAGATTGCCTTGCGGACAAGCGACGACTTGCCCATCCGTCTCGCCCCCTGCACGACGACGTTCTGCCCCGACTCGGCGAAACGGCGCAACTGGCGCTCGGCTTCCGCTCGTGCGCAGAAGTTGTCGCCATCGACTACACAGCCATATTTGAATGGATTCATGACAATGTTCCTTTCTGGTGCGAGATATTGTACCAAAAAGGACATCGCCGTTGGGGATAATTTTTCATGGGAATGAAAGTCATTAGCCCAACGAACCGCCCGGAATGACAAGCGTCTCTGCCAGCAACAGCCATTCGGTGAAGCGGCGCTCTCGCCGCTTCACCTGGTGGGGCGACCCGCAAAGCGGTAGGGCGCGATCACCGAGCGCGCCGCTACGGCTCCACCACCACCTTGAAGAACCGCATCGCCGCCTTCTCCGCCGCCGTCGCCCCTTCAACCGACTTCCACTCGCCATCCAGCGCCGCCGCCCCCTTCAACACGGCCTGTATCTCCGCGCCCGTCCAGCGGTTCGTCTTCGGCTCCCACTCCACCTTCGGCTTGCCATCCCCAAACTCAATGGACACGATGCGAAAGTCGTTCGCTTTTCTACTCGCGAAACCGCACCAATTTTCACTCCTAAAATGGTTCTGCATATCGTGCGCGAGGACACAGGAAGCTCAGCAACACGGCTGTTCTGGTAGCAGAAGATTGCCGCGCCCACAACGGGCGCGGCAATTCCCACCAAGGATATGGTACTGATTCTTAATTGTTTTTTACTTTCCTCAACTTCTCCGAAACCAGATCTGGTCCAATTACGATACGTACAGTTGACTGTGGCCACACGCAATTTAGGTACATCATGGTTTGCCAGTTACCACGTTTTAACACACATGTGTGATGCCATTCAGGAATGTCCAAGTACTGGAACGGATCAACATTTCCCACTGGCAAAGGCCATTTGGAACA
Source organism: uncultured Lentisphaerota bacterium (assembly GCA_946413265.1). Taxonomy (GTDB): domain Bacteria; phylum Verrucomicrobiota; class Kiritimatiellia; order RFP12; family UBA1067; genus RUG572. The sequence continues at coordinate 5,202 of CAMKJU010000059.1, read as the reverse complement.
GGGTGCGTTTCCTTTTTCCCTTCCAGACTTTTCATCACGAGAATCAAATATCAATTCATTATTGATACGATCAAGAGTGATTTCAGGTGCGCGAAAGAAATCGTAGATGCCACGACTATTTATACTACGACCAACAAAATAGTTATATGCACAATCAAGACCAGACTGTTTAAATTTATCTTGGTCCACTTTCATCTTGTCCTTTCCACCATTCAATTTCTCCGCTATCGTATTGTAATCTGCCGACATGACTTTGAACTCTATCAACTTATCATACACGTCACGCTTGTTACCTCTTACCGCATATTCCCATTCTGCGTTTGTAGGAAGACGAACAACATAACCTTGTGGAATTTGATCTTTCAGCATAACAGTCAATTTGGATGTAAACTCTGATGTCTGTAATACAGACCTGGCAATTGCAATGTCGCGTCCAAGCTTATCCATCACCGCCTGTTGCCGATCAATGGTTTTATCCTTGCGCCAGTCATATTCGCCACCTGCTAGAATATTCCCCATCAAGGCATGCCACTGCCCAATTGTCAGAGCATATTTTCCAATCCAGTAAGGGCGCGTTATCGTCACCATTTTCGTGTTGCCTTTTGCATCAATCAGCATCGGAAACTTACCTGGATTAACCTTGACGAATTCGATTGTCTCGTTTTCTGGTAACTTTACTTTGAGTTGGTTTCCAGAAACTTTAATCTTATCTCCATCACAAATTGAAATACCCCGTGTTTCCACCAAAACGAACTCACATTCTTTCGCCTCTTTGATCCTCCGCTCGGCTTGGACTTTGTTCAGTCCTTTGATGTCGCCGGAGGCGATGGCTTCTTCGTAGAGTTTAGCCGCGTGTGCGCGAAAGCACTTAACAAGTTCGTCCGCCTTGCCAGTTGGATAGTTCCACCAGAAGTCGGCCGCCTTCTCTGTTGCCGCCTTGCCGTCACGTTCGGACTTGGCGAATGTGCCCGCCTTGCCGTCTGTCGCCGCGAAACTCTCAAGGGCCAAATTCCACTTTCCGAGATAAGCGTAGTGTTCGGCCAGTTTCAGGCGAAGCGCGCGATCAGACGGCGTTCTTTTCACGGATTTCTCCAGCGACGCCGTCTCGTTCGTGTAGCGTATGCGGGTCTTGGTCTCGTCAAGTAGGCGATAGAGCTGTCCGCCGTTTTTGCGAGAGACGACGCGAAGCGAAGATTCGATGATGCGGACCATGTTGTCGAGCGGCATGTCTGGAATTGCAGACTGCAGACGCTGGAGCGTTTCAATTGCCCTGTCGAACTCGCCGGCCCGGACGTAGAGATGGAACGCGCCCTTCATCAGCAGCAGCTTGGCAGCTTCCGTTTCCGCCTTTTCAGCAAGCGCCATCGCCGATTCGGCCACCTCGGCGCGTGTCTTCTTGCCGCTCTTGAGGGCGTTCTGGTCTTCGCGCATGAGGTCCATGACCAATGGCTCGACCTTCTTTGTCTGTTCAAGGGTCGGCATGGCGTTCACCGTCGCGGCGACAGCCATCAATCCGCCCAATATGATTTTCGTGCACTTCATTTTCTATTCTCCTTTTTCTTTATCCCGGCAGAACTCCCGCCGACACATGAAGAATCGCATCGGCGGCGCACATTTGACACCAGAAAACAAAATTATTTTTCATCGGCGAATTCCTCTTCTATGACTGCGGCCATCTGCTCTACACGGGACTTGATTTTATAGACCGCAGCCTTGGTGACGCCGAACTTTGCAATAACATCATCCAACGGCATCTCGTCTTCAACGTATGCACGGTAAACTGCGCGGGACTGCGCGGATATCGCAGTTTTCGTGAGCACATGCTCGATAGCGCTCTGATGACGTGCCAGCCGCCACTTGATGTCTATCTGCTCGGCCACGTCTGCCGGAACGGCGGGATCAACATCGTCAATGTTGACATGCAGCCCCGCTCCTCGCGCCTGGTCTTGCCGGTAGAGCGAGACAAGATGCCGCCGAATCATCGTCGCCAAGAATGCGCGGAAACTTCCCATGGAAGAATCATATCTGCCTGCCTGCACCACATTGACCAGTTTCAGGAATATGTCCTGCACCACGTCGTCAGGATCATGTGCGCTGTCGTGATATGCGACAAAACGCCTGATCGCCGGTTCGTACAGGCCGAAGAACCTTACCCATGCAGCCTCTCGTTCGCCCGTCACCTGCACGGCGATCTTCCTCAAGAGAGTCAACGAAGTCTCTGGAAACGCACTCACTTGCCGACCTCCTCTGAAGGGAACACGTCTGACGCTGAAAAAAGTTCGTTGAAGTCGTCGTACTCGGGCGGTAGCGGCTCCTCCTTTGTCGTGGGCCGTAACGCGACAACGGCGGCTACGGCGACTGCGATAACCGCAACGGCAGCAGAAGCAATGAACCACCACTGCCTATGTAAAGGGAAGCGGGAAACCGACGGCTTGACCTGCGTTGGAATAGATTCCTCCATTGATTCCATTGGCTGCAACTGGCGAGGCAAATCCGAAAGCGGCAACGGACGATCATGCGGATCGGCGGCAAGCATTCGCGGCAACACGTCGGACCACCGGTACTTGAAACCATCAAGCAGCGCAAGCGCCTTAGTTCCTGGCTCATACCAAAGTCCCGTAAGGAGATGGAAGAACATCACGCCAAGCGAATAGACATCGGCAGCAGGGGTCGCATCATGGCCCGCCAAGACTTCCGGTGCCATATAGCCTTCTGTGCCCATGATAAGCTTTGAGCCGGTCTTTCCGGCCGAAACAATGGTCTTTGTCACATTGACCTCACGCGAAAGCCCCGCTCCAAAGATGCGTGACACGCCAAAGTCGGAAAGCACCACATGCTTGTCCTCGCGCAGAAGGACATTGCCAAGCTTGATGTCGCGGTGGACGACGCCCTGCGCATGGATGTAGTCGAGCGCCTTGCACAAATCATCAAACCAGACGAAGATATAATCCTCTTCAAGATCTTCCAGCTCCACATCGTCAAGCGTGTGCGGTGTACCATCCTTATATGTGATGATGTCCATGACAAAATACGGCACGCCCGTCGCATCGTCGATAGCCAGGTCGAACACGCGAATGAGATGTGGGTCGCGCAGCCTAGCCAGCACCTTGCCCTCGGCCAGAAACTTCTTCTTGAGGACGTCTGCATACTTGTTTTTCGTCGAAAACGCCTTGAGCGCATAACGTACGCCAAGCTGTTCGTGTTCGACTTCATAGACAGCCCCCATGCCACCCTCACCAAGAAGGCGGATTATCCGGTACGCACCGATTTTATGTCCTGTGGCAAAGGTCATTCTTCCGGTCCGTTCTACCGCTTCCTCACTTCACGACCTCCCAATGGCCGGTCTGCTTGTTGCCTTCGCGACGAATGATCTTCAATCTGATCAGCGTGGCAATCGCCCGCCCAATCGTGTCTTTCGAGAAATCAAGCTGCGCCGCCAAACCTCGATATGTTGCTTTGGTATTCGCGACGATTGCTTTATAGACCTGACGCACCGAAGCAAGCTCATCACGAAGTTCGCTTGGGATGATTACTACATCATCTGGGGGCGCTTCATCTTGCCTTGGGCCGATTTCAGATTGATCTTGGGCCGATTTCGGGTCAAGCTTGGGCCGATTATGCCCAATGCTTGGGTCAACTTGGGCCGATCTTGGGCCGGTTTGGGGCACTTCCGGGACATTTCTGGGGCACCTTGGGCCGATTGGTCGGGTCTTGGTCGGGTCTTGGTCGGAATCCGTGTAAACGGTGATCTTGACCCGGTCGGGATCGTACTCTTCCGTGATAACCGGCGCGGGAAGGTTGTTCTTCTTCCAGTGCCCGTAGAGATCGGCAAGGCCCGTGCCGGAGCGTTCGCCGATATCAACGAGCGCAAAGATGTTGAAGATGTGCGAATTGCGGGCGTCGCTGGTTCCGCCCTCCACTGCGACTGCCTTATTCACCCGGAAAATGCCGGGGTTGGCGAAGGTAATCGTTTGCGCCTGCTTCTCGATCACGATGCCACGACGCCCATGGTAATCGGCATGGATAAGCGCATTTGCCAGCAACTCGCGCAGAGACTTGTGGATTTCGTTCTCCTCGACACGCAGGCCATCGGCATCCAACTCGAACGGCATTTTGACATGAGAGGTGATGCGATCGTAAATCATCATATAGAAGTCATAGATGTTGCCGCTCCAAGTCGCGTCGTGTGCAGCGACACGGTCCGTCCAGCGCGTGTCAGTGGAAAGTTTCTCGCGATAATCCAGGAAGAAATTCGGAAGGACGTCCATAATCTGCCCGAACTCCGCAAAGCAGACAAGTCCGGCAATGTTTGGATGCACCTTACCGTCCTCGCCGCGCCTGGCTGCACGGATTCGCACAAGGAACTCCTCGTCGGGCAGGTCATTCCAGATATGCTCTGGCTTCTTGGACTTGAATCGGTTGCGATAGCTGCGAATGGTCTTAGAGCACAGATCGCCGACCGTCAACTCTTCAAGCAGGCATGCGTCTGCGGTTTCAACGCAGGCGTCCCGCACCATTGCCTTGACCGACTCGCGCGGACAGTGGTAATCGCCTTCGCCATTGCGCCGGAAAGTTCCGCTGAACATGTCCTTGCCGATATAAACAGGACGATCCTGTCGATCCGCCCTCGGGACTTCTATCACGACAACATCGCGGCCTCGGCATTTCACGGAATAGACATGACGATCGAAAAGAATGTTGACGCTGACCTTCTCGCGGTTGTTGACGCCGTCCCAAAAACTCTTGATCAGTGTCGCCGCTTTCGGCACGCCAGCAATTGAAAACTTGCGGTCCACCTCCTTCACGCCAAGGAGGATCACGCCGCCGTCAGTATTGGCAAATGAACTGTACGACTCCCACAGGGAATCAGGCAGCCCGCCGGATGCGTCTTTGCATTCGGTGTGGACAACCTCTCCCTGCTTTACAAGCCGTTCAATTTGTTTTGCCGTCAACTTCATTAACTACCGCTTTTTCCTATACCTGCTCGAAGCAATGATCGCAACACATGCGATCCTCACACGCGGGTAATCTGTCATCTCGCCTTTGAGTGGCAAGATGGAAATAGTATGCCACATTCCATCACCCAACGCAAGCGGGATTTTGGAAAATTGAAGTTTTGCGCACGGTTTGGGATGTGAATGCGCGGCACGTCACTTATGCGAATATGTGACGTACCGGGTACGGGGCGTGAGATTACGGTGC
>CAMKJU010000058.1 GCA_946413265.1 uncultured Lentisphaerota bacterium | reverse complement strand
GGTCGCCGTTCGGCGCGGTGCAGAGCGCGGGGATGCGGTACACGGCGATTCCGCCTTCCCCGTTTTTCCACAGCACGGTCTTCTCGCCCGCGAGGCAAGTAGCCGCAGCGAAAACCAACATTATAACCATCTTCTTCATTGAGTCCTCCTTTTCTTCTTGTGGTGATTGTTGCCTTATAGTCCTCCACCCGCATTTCGCACTGGAATGTTGACGGTATTAACTTTGATGATTGCTTTCGCTATTGGGAGTATAGGAGTTTGGGAGACTAAGAGGCCTCAGAAACTCCAAGACTCCAAAACTCCCAACAGCAAAAGCAAAAAGAAATGGACAGTGTGAAGTTGGTGAAATGAACATAGCACGCCCTCACTTTCCGACATTCAGGACGCGGAAACCGATCTGTTTCAGTTCTGCTGCATCAAGGCAGTTGCGCGTGTCGAACACGAGGGCGGGCTTGCGCATGGAATCGTAAATCTTCCGCCAGTCCAGCGTCGGATAGTGTCGCCAGTCCGTCATCAGGACAATCGCGTCCGCGCCTTCCGCCGCCTTGTACTCGTCCGCCTCGTAGACGACACCGGACAAGTCGGCAAGATCCCTGCGCGCGTTGTCCAGCGCCTTCGGGTCCGTCACCGTCACGCGCACGTGCTCCTCCGCCAGCAGCCGAGCCACGGTCGCGGCCGGCGTCTCGCGCGTGTCGCCCGTGTCCGCCTTGAACGCGAAGCCGAACAGCGCGATCTTCTTGTTCGCGAGCGTGTTGAACATCGCGCTGAAGAGGCGTGAGACGATGCGCTCCTGCTGGTGCTGGTTCATCTTGATCACGCCCATCCAGTATTCCGCCGCCGTGTGGAGACCGAACGTCTCGCAGAGATACACGAGGTTCAGGACGTCCTTCTTGAAGCAGCTCCCGCCGAAGCCGGGACCGGCCTTCAGGAACTTCGGGCCGATGCGCCTGTCCGCACCGACGACCCGTGCCACCTCGTCGACGTCCGCGCCCGTCGCCTCGCACAGGCCCGCTATCGCGTTTATGGACGAGACGCGCTGGGCGAGGAAGGCGTTTGCGGCAAGCTTCGTCAATTCGGCGGACCACACGTTCGTGGTGAGTATCCTCTCCCTCGGAACCCATGCCGCATAGACGTCAACCACCGCCTCGAGCGCACGGTGCCCCTCCTCGGTCTCGGGGCCGCCAATTAGAACCCTGTCGGGCTCCAGCAGGTCCTTGATCGCCGTTCCCTCCGCCAGGAATTCGGGATTGCTCAGCACCGTGAAGCTATACGACGCATGGTCGTTCAGGATTGCCTCCATCGCCGCGGCGGTCCTGACCGGCAGCGTGGATTTCTCGACAACGACCTTGTCGCCGTTCGCGTACTCCTTGATCGACCGTGCCGTCGCCTCCCAGTACTGGAGGTCGCTCGCGCGCCCCGAGCCGCGGCCGAACATCTTCGTCGGCGTGTTCACGCCGACGAAGACGATGTCGCACTGCTGCACGGTGCCCTTGATGTCGGTGCTGAAGAAGAGGTTCCTGCCACGGACCTCCTTCACCACGTCGACCAGGCCGGGCTCGTAGATTGGGATGCTGTAGTCTTCGGAATTCCATGCGGCGATCCGCTCGGCGTTGATGTCAACGACGATGACCTTCCGGTCTGGATTCATCTTGGCAATGACCGCCATCGTCGGCCCGCCGATGTACCCCGCTCCTATGCAGACTATATCCCTATTCATCTAGTCCCTTTCTGTTAACCACGAGCCACTCACCACGAGCCACTCACCACTAGCTCCGAACAATCTCCCACGCCTTGACGAGCATGCGCGGGATGTGGAACGGGCCCTTGAAGATGTTGCCCTTCGCCGGCTGCGCCACCGTTCCGTCGCGGTGGAGGTAGCCGTACCACTCGGGATACTTGCGGTCCTTCAGGTGCTTCCATGCCCACTCGGAGGCGAGCTTGTGCCACTTCATGTACTTGGCGTTGCCCGTCAGCTTGTAGGCGTAGGCGGACGCGATGATCGTCTCGCACTGCGGCCACCAGAACTTCATGTCCTGCTCGTAGCACTGCGGCGGGAGGTTACGGCAGTCCTTGAAGGAGATGATGCCGCCGTACTTCTTGTCCCAGCCCCAGTCCCACGACCAGTCGAGGATCTTGAGCGCGGTCTTGAGGAGCGTCTTGTCCTTGCGCACCACGGCGACGTCCATCAGGAACCAGCTCGTCTCGATGCAGTGCCCGGGGTTGATTACGCGGCCCGCGAGCGTGTCGATGAACTCGCCGTTGGGTCCGACCGTCTCGAGGAGCGCCTTGAACTCCGGGTGGATGAAGTACTTCGTGAGGAGGTCGATCGACTCGGTGATCTGCTGGTCGAGCACGGGATCGTCCGATATCTGCTTCAGCACCATCGCCACGTTGATGAGAATCATCGTGAGGGAGTGTCCCTGACACTGCACGACGGGCTCGAACTTGGACGGCATCCACTTCTTCGGATTGGCGACGAATTTGCGGATGCGCTTGAAGAGCGCGACCGCCTTCTTTGCCCACGCCTTGTCCCCGCTCGCGAGCGAATACTCCGCGTAGGCGATCGCAGCGAAGCACTCGGAGAACACGTAGCGGCGCTTCTGGAGGCCCACGCCCTCCGCCGTCACGGCGAAGTAGGCGCGCCCGTCCTTGGCAAAGCAGTGCTTCTCAAGGAACTCGCAGCAACTCTTCGACGCATCCAGCCATTCGGGGTTCTTCTCCACGTGGTTGTAGGCGTAGGCCGTCATCCATCCGAAGCGGCCCTGGAACCAGACGCTCTTCGTCGAGTCCATCAGCGAGCCGTCGCGGTCGACGCACGTGTAGACGCCGCCGTTCTTGCGGTCCCAGCCGTGCTTCATCCAGAACGGCATCACGTTGCGCAGGAGTTCGTTCTTGTAGGTCTTGGCCCACTTGTCCCAATAATTTTTATTTGTCATTTGTGAACAATTGTGTCATTTGAGATTTGTGAACAATTACCGGATCACTTGTACCCGATCTTCTTGAGGCGCTTGACGATGTCCGCCTTCTGCGCGGCGGTGAGGGCCTTGAGCGGCACGCGCACCGTGCCGAGGTCGACGCCGTGGACCGCGCACATCGCCTTGCCGGCCGCGACGCCGCCGAACTCCACGAGGATGTCGACGATGTCGCACACCTTCTTCATGTACTTCTCGCTCGTCTTGAGGTCGCCCTTCTTGACGGCGTCCCAGATCTTGTAGTAGAGGCCGGCGGAGTAGTTGTACGTGGAGCCGATGGCGGACTTCGCGCCGAGCGCGACGGCGCCCGCGAACCACTCGTCGATGCCCCACGTGATGTCGTACTTGCCGCCGCACGCACGGATGCAGCGCTGGTACATGTAGAGGTCGGGGTAGTTGAACTTGATGCCGGCGAGGTTCTTGATCTTGCCGTCGGCGGCCTTCAGGAACGCCTCCATATCGAAGTTCACGCCGCTCATCGAGGTGTGGTAGTAGTAGAACGGAAGTTTCTGGGCGTACTTGAGTGCCTCGTTGATGTAGTCGATGAGGCCCTGGATGGAGCAGGGGCGGAAGAAGCACGGCGGCACGATGCTCGTCGCGTCCATGCCGACATCCTGCGCGTACTTCGCGAGTTCCTGCGTGTCGGGGAGCGAGAGCGAGCCGACGTGGGCGATGAGGAAGAGCCTGCCCTTGGCGGCCTTCACCCAGGCGTCCATCACGCGCTTGCGCTCGTCCGTTGAGCAGTGTACGCCCTCGCCGGTCGTGCCGCTCACGTAGACGCCCGTGACCTTCTGCTTGATCAGCATCGCGGCCTGTTTCGGGATGACGTCGTAATTCACGCTGCCGTCGACGTTGAACGCCGTATGCGCGGCCGCGATGAGTCCTTCGAGTTTCTTCAGCTTCATTGTACTGTTTCCTTTTGGGGGGTGTTACTTTTTTGTCCGTATAGACTGTGCCGCTTCAATCTCGGCAGATGAAAGGTCGCGCCACTCGCCGGGCTTGAGATCGTCGGGGAGGCGCAGCGCGCCGATGGCGACGCGCTTGAGCGACAGCACCACGAGGTGCGCCGCGCTGCACATGTAGCGAATCTGGCGCTTGCGTCCTTCGCGCAAGTGGAAACAGAGCACGTGCACGTTGTCATCGCCGAGGCGCACGACCTCCACGGGCACGGGACGCGTCACGTAGCCGTCCGGCATTTCCACGGGCCCGCGCAGCACGCGCAGTTTCTCGTCGCTCCAGCGTCCCGCCGCGCGCACGATGTAGATCTTCTCGTGCTCGAAACGCGGATGCGTGAGACGGTTCACGAGCGCGCCGTCATTGGAAAGGAGGAGGAGTCCCTCGCTGTCCTTGTCGAGACGCCCCACCGGCACAAGGCGCTCGCGTATCTTTCCGCGCAGGAGATCCGCCACGGTACGCCCGCCGAACGGGTCGGAGAGCGTGGAAAGAACGCCTGCCGGCTTGTACATCATAATCGTGCGCGTCGTCTCCTCGGCCACGTCGAGCGGTCGACCGTCCACGGTGATGCGCACCGCCGCAGGGTCCACGCGCGCACCAGGTTCCGTGACGACGCGTCCGTCCACCGTCACGCGCCCGGCGGCGATGATCTCCGCCGCGTGGCGACGCGAGGCCACCCCGCGGTGCGACAACACGTTCTGGAGGCGCTCTTCCACCGTCCGTTCACCCGCGATAGCACTTCACGGCTTCCGCGTAGGCGGGCGTGTCGACATAGCCGCAGCTCTTGAATTCGGGACAGAACCCGCGGTACACGCACTCGGGCACGCAGCACGAGGCGAGTTCCGGTTCCTTCTCCGCGAGCGCGTCGATCACCATCTTCCACGCGGCGCGCGTCTCGGGCGACGCCTGCGAACAGAGACGGCGACGGCTGATGAACATCAGCTCGGCCGCGTTCGCGAAGCACTCGTGCTCCACGGGCGCGTCCTGATGCTTCACCGTGCGGTCCTCGCCCGTGCGGTCCGTGCGCTGCGTGGAGACGAAATGCTCGATTCCGTACTTGTGGCGCACGAAGTGGACGCTCACCCAGTAGGGCAGGTTGCCCCACTTCCACGACACGATCAGCTTGCGGATCGGCGAATGCTCCGCGAGGAGAATCCGGCGCTTCCACGCGGACGTCGGCTCCTTCGTGCCCGCGCCCATGCGGATTGTGGTGCGCGCGGCATCCGCCACGTCGCGCCACGACCCGATCACTTTCAAGTACCTCAGGACAGTCTGTTCCATCTCGTTCCCCTTCCCTTCTTCACTTTGCGGTCAGTTCAAACACGGCGGAGTCGTAGTCGCCGCGCAGACGCACGGGCAGGCCCATCGCCATGAGCGTCTTACCGCTCAGCGTCTTGCCGTTCACGCGGCTGTGCTTGTCCTTGACGACGTTGATCTCCTTCACCGTATACGATTTGCCTGCGTCGAGGCCCTGCAACGCGAGCGGCGGCACGTAGTCGCTCATCACGCCGCGCGCGAGTCCCCAGAGGAACACGACCGCGTGCGAGGCGTCGCCGTTCACGTACATGAGCGCCGCATACTTGTTGCCGTACGGCGAGATGAGACGGTAGAGGTCGCCCTGCTGCACGGTGGGACGGATGCGCTTGTAGGCGGAGACGCACTTCTTCGCGAAGGCGAGGTCCTCGGCAGACATGTTCTTCGGATGCAGCTCGAAGCCGAGGCGCGCGCTCATCGCCACGTCGAAGCGGAACTTGAGCGGCGTGATGCGCTTGGTCTGGTGGTTTGGCACGTCTGTCACGTGCGCGGCGATCGCGCAGGCGGGGAAGAACTGGCCCTCGCCCCACTGGATGAACACGCGCTCGCGCGCGTCGGTGTCGTCCGAGGCCCAGACCTCGTCCGCATAGCGCAGGAAACCGTAGTCCACGCGCCCGCCGCCGGAGGAGCAGGCCTGGATGTCCACCTGCGGATACTTGGCGCGGAGCTTCGCGAGGAGGTCGTAGAGGCCCACGGTGTAGTCGAACGGCAAGTTCGCCTGGTGCGCCGCGTCGAGATAGGTGGAGCCCATGTTGAAGAAGTCGGCATTCGCGTCCCACTTGATGTAGGAGAGGTCGGGGATCTTCGAGTAGAGCGCGTCGAGCTGGCCGAAGATGTTGTCGCGCACGGCCGGGTTGGAGTAGTCGAGCACGGTCTGCGAACCGCCGCGTCCCACGTTCACGGGACGCCCTTCCTCGCGGATCACCCAGTCGGGATGCGCCTCGAATATCCAGCTGTTGGTGTTCACCATTTCGGGCTCCACCCAGAAGCCGAACTTGAGCCCGCGCTTCTTCGCCTCGTCGCTGAGGCCCACGAGACCGTTCGGCAGTTTTTCGGGATTCACCACCCAGTCGCCGAGGCCAACCTTGTCGCGGTGGACGTTGTCGCGCGCGTACTTGCCCGTGCCGAACCAGCCGTCATCCAGGACGAACAGTTCGCCGCCCATTTCCTTCACGCCGTCCATCATGTCGTGCAGCACCTGCTCGGTGAAGCTGAAGTAGCTGCCTTCCCAGCTGTTGAGCAGCACGGGGCGCAGCTTGTGTCCGGCGGGCATCTGCCAGTCGCGCGCCCAGCGGTGGATGTTGCGGGAAATCTGGCCCTTGCCCGAATCGGAGTAGGTGAACGCGAACTTCGGAAGCGTGATCGACTTGCCCGCGTCGAGCACGTACGCGCCGGCGGAAGTGTCCGCCCCCGCGCGGATCTCGACAAAGTCGCACGGATCACGCTGCACGCCGATGTTCCACGTGCCGGACCAGCAGAGGACGCCGCCGATCACGCGCCCGGTCGTCTCGGTGGACGCCGCGCCGATGGTGAGCATGAAGCTCGCGTTGTTCCCGAAGGCGTCGCGCACGCCGCTCCGGGAGCCGATCGTGACGGTCTGGCCGCGCTCGACGGGCGTCTCGCGCAGCTGCGCCTCGACGCCCCACTGTCCCGTCGCGTACTGGAACCGGAACGCGTCCGCGAGGAGCGGGAAGTCCATCGCGAAGGAGTCCATGCGACCGAGCCGCACCGCGCCCTTTTCGCCGTTCTCCAGCTCCACCCACGTCTCGATCACGTCGCACGCCTCGTAGGCGCGGAAATGCTGCGTGACGAAGAACGGACGGACGCTATCCCGCTGCTTCAGCACGAGGTGCGTGACGCCCGGCGCGTCGGGGACGGTCCGGGCCTCCTCGCCCACGAGGGTGAGCGAGAGGTTGCCGTCCGCGTGCGTCACCTGCAGGCCGCCCCATTTGTTGAAGCTGTAACCGTTCGCGCGGTCGCCGCCGTAGGCCGCGTATGCGGCCGGACGCCGCTGCTCGTACTTGTGTCCACCCGTCCAGCGGTTCCACGCGAGGGCCGCGACGTCGGCCGCCGACTCCACCCGTGCGCCGTAGTGGGCCACGTTCCACGCACCATTTTCGCGACGGAGGGCAAGGGTGGTTGATTTTGTCTGGAGGAGGAAAGCATCCCCGTGGTAAGGACGGCTCGCCGAGCCGTCCGTGGCCGCACCAGCGAATCCGGCGAGACAGGCGGCCAGTGCCGCCAGCATGATTTTCTCGTTCATGTGATTCTCCTCGTGTTGTTCCTGCCAGACCGGTGCGACCGCGCGTTTTCCCTTACCGGGACGGCTGTGCCACGTACATCTCGCGGCTACCCCAGGCCTGCGCCTGGGCGTGGGTCGGGAACCACACGTCGATGTGGAAACCCTTCACGCGGGATCCGGTATCCTCCACCACGCCCTCGCCGTATCCGGGAACGTTCAGCTGCGTGCCGAACGGGAAAATAGACGGATCAGCCGCAATCGTGCCGAGCTGGGCCTTCGTGCCGGTCGCCGTGAGACCGCCGGCTTTTGCGCCGCAGCACTTCGGGCAGCTGCAATAGCCCGTCACGATCACGGTCTGGAGTTCGGTGTCGACCGGCTCGGCCACTGCGGTCGGCGCGGGCGTCGCTGCCTTCGCGCGGCGACGCTGTCCCTTCTTCGCGAACCAGGTGTGGCTCGTCTCGGCAGGTGCCTCGGACACCGCAGGGGTCGGCTCCGCAGGCGTGGCGTCCTTAGGAACGGCCTTGCAGGCGGGGAGAACCGTCAGCGCCGCAGAGGCGAGCGCAAGGGCGGAGAGGATGTTCAGGGGACTTTTCATTGTCGGGTTCCTTTCTTGGTTTGCGTTGTTCAGTTGTTCAGAAGCGCGGCCTCCGCACGATGGAGGAGATCGCGGTTCTTCTCGACAAGCTGGGGTTTCTTCTTGAAGCTCGCACAGAGCGCCGTCTCAAGATGCGCGTCGTCGAGGCCGGTAGCCTTGAACGCGCGGAGTGCGGCGAGCATCATCGTGTTGGCGGCCTTTGGCACACCGAAGTCCTCTGCCATCTGGATGGCGGGCACCTGATAGAGCTTCACGCCTTCGGGCGGCTGCTTCGTAATCGGCACGGAGGCGTCCACGATCACGATGCCGCCCTTCTTCACGTCGCCCACGAACCGCTCGTAGGACGGTTGGTTCATGCACACGAGCACGTCGGGATGCTCCACCGTGGGCGAACCGATGGGCGTGCCGCTCACGACCACCGAGCAGGACGCCGACCCGCCGCGCTGCTCCGGTCCGTAGGACGGGAACCACAGCGTGTGGCGTTTCTCGAGGCGCGCGGCCTCCGCCACGCAGATGCCGAGCGAGAGGATTCCCTGCCCGCCGTAGCCCGCGAACTTGAAGCGGCGCTCCGGCACGGAGGGATCGTCCTCCGCCGGCGGTGCGTCCACGCCGTCCGACACGCCGAACAGCTCCGCGCACGAGGCGACCTGCGGCACGGACTTCACTTCCAGTGCGGCGCTGGCCTGATGCTGCGCGCCGATAGCTTCAGGCGTCACGCCCTTCTCCGCATCGCGGAAGGTGCCCAGCGGGAACTCGGCCTCCATCTCGTTCTTGCAGAACTCGGCCGCCTTGAGCGGATCCATGCGGAAGTTGGTGGGACACGGCGCGAGGATTTCGAGGAGCGCGTAGCCCTTGTGGTCGCGCTGGATCTCGAAGAGGCGCTTGATTGCCTGCTTGCACTGCAGGATGCGCTTCGTATCGGCCACCGAGACGCGCGCGATGTAGACGGGCGCCTGGAGCTGGTTGAACACCTCGCACACGTGGAGCGGATGGCCCGTGAGGGCCGGATCGCGTCCGAACGGCGTGGTGGTGGTCTTCTCGCCCTCAAGCGTGGTGGGGGCCATCTGCCCACCGGTCATGCCGTAGAGGGAGTTGTTGATGAAGATACAGCCGAACTTCTCGCCGCGCGAGGCGGCCTGGAAGGCGTTGTTGAAGCCGATCGCGCCGAGGTCGCCGTCGCCCTGGTAGGCGATCGTGACGGCGTCGGGGCGAGCACGGCTCACGCCCGTCGCTGCCGCAGAGGCGCGGCCGTGGGCGGCGGAGATATGCGCCGCGTCCCAGTAGTAGTAGGTGAACACGCCGCAACCGACGGGGTCGACGAAGATCGTCTGGTCCTGCAAGCCCATCTCGGCGCAGCATTCGGCCACGAGCTTGTTCACGATGCCGTGTCCGCATCCGGCACAGTAGTGCGTCACGCGCGTGTCCTTCCCGCTCCGCGGGAACTTCTGGTACATTCCTTTTTGTTCAATCGTCTTCATGTCACTTCCCCAAGATCATCTTTGCAGCTTTCACGGCGTCGTCGACGGTCACGACCTGACCGCCCATGCGGTGGATCATCATCACATTCGCGGACTCCGCGCCGAGGCCCGCCTTCGCGAGGTTGAGGCGCACGTCATCGGCGAACTGTCCGGCATCCAACTCGATCGTCATGATCTTGCGACCCTTCGCGGCGGCGGCAAGCCGTTCGCGCGGGAACGGGTTGAGGGTGATCGGACGGAACACGCCCACCTTCAGCCCCTTGCGGCGCAGCGTCTCCGCCGTGGTGCGCGCCACGCGGCTCGCGATGCCGAACGCCACGATGATGAGTTCCGCGTCGGCTGCAAGGTAGGTTTCCGCCATCGCGTCGGCGGCCATGTCCTCGTACTTGCGCTGGAGATGCTCGTTGAACACCTCCTGCGCGGCGGCGTCGAGGAAGATGGACTTCACGAGGTTCCGGCGCGTCGCGGGTTCGCCCTGCGCGGCCCATTCGGAGAAGTCGGGACGCGGCAGCTCCGCGTCGGGCAGCTCCACGGCTTCCATCATCTGGCCCTGGAGTCCGTCCGCGAACACGATCGCCGGCGTGCGCCACTTGGCGGCCATCTGGAACGCCTTGATGGTGAAGTCGCACATCTCCTGCGCACTCGCCGGGGCGAGCGTGAACGTCTGGTAGTTGCCGTGTCCGCCACCCTTCACGGCCGGCGTGTAGTCGCTCTGCTCGGGGTAGACGTTGCCGAGGCCGGGACCGGCCCGGTTGACGTCCACGATCACGGCGGGCAGCTCCGCGCCCGCGAGATAGGAGATGCCCTCCTGCATGAGGGAAAAGCCGGGGCCGCTCGTCGCGGTCATGCACAGCTTGCCCGCACCGGCCGCGCCGAACATCATGTTGACGGACGCGGTCTCGCACTCCGCCTGCACGAACGTGCGGCCGAGCATCGGGAACCACTTCGCCGCCCCGTGGGCGATCTCGCTCGCCGGGGTGATCGGATAGCCGAAGTAGAGGTCGCACCCCGCATAGAGCGCGCCCATCACCACGGCCTCGTTGCTCTTCACAAATTTAGTCATGGCTTCACCACCTTGATCGCATACGGCTCCGGACAGTTGTAGAAGCACATCGCGCAGCCGATGCACCCGGTACCCGCATATCCCACCGGACGGATTCCCATCCGGTTCATGTGTTCCTGGATCGACAGGCATTTCTTCGGACACGCCGCAACGCAGCGTCCGCAGCCCTTGCAGCTGTCCTCCTCGATTTCTGGGCGCGGCAACGCACCCTCTGTTTTCTCTTCCATATTTACACCTTCCTCGGTGACGAATAGTATATCACATTTTGGCTCAGATCGGTTACCAAATACCGCCGCTACCAGTTTCGCGCTTCCCGGTTCATTCCACCACGCGGTCGCGGCGGAAAGTGAAGAAGAACGAGATGAGCATGAGCACGCCGGCGAGCGCGTAAACGCCGCCCATTAGCGCGAAGCCAATCTCAAAACCATGTACACCGTGCGCATCCGAAAGACGCCCCATCAATATACCTGAAAAACCGCCGAAAAAGAACGCAAGCATGTTTAGAAGCCCGACCGCAGTTGACCGGTGATTCGGCGCAATCACGTCAAAGAGCGAAGCATGCGTGTTCACTTCGAAAAAACCACGGAATACACCGTAAAGAGCCACTGCAATCCATGTCATCGACACGCTCGGGGCGAATGCTACTAATAAGAGTGCCGGCGCTCCCAAGAGAAGAGAAGAGGACTGAAAAAACAAACGAAACCTTGGCCAACGCTTCACAAACTTGTCGGTCATAACACCACCCAACATGATTGCAGCGAAAGCGCAGATATGATGGTAGAGCATCGTACCGTAACCAGCCGTCGCCACCGCCGAATCCCCAAGTTCGGACGCGAACTTCTGTGCCACGAACTTCGGTGCCCAGAAGAGATATGCGTTGTTCACGAATACAATAGCAATGAAGCCACTTGTGGCCAGCAGCGCCGACGGATTAAAGTAATCCGCGATTGCAAACTGGTAATTACGGAACTGATAGGCTCTAAACTGGTTCACGCTTTGTCCTTCGCGTAGCGGCGGCAGTTCAGCAGACCTGACAGTATCATCGCTTCCCTTTCTAGAATCGCTAGCCGGTCTAGAATCACTAGAACTACTAGAACTGCTAGCATCCCTCAAGCAAAAGATGAAAGCAATCCCCAGCAGAAAACCGAGTGCGCCGAAGATGATGAATACCGGTCGCCAGAAGCCGAGCTCGCCAAAGTGCTCCGCCACCCATGCGCTCCCCTTCAACCCGCTCAACATCCACGCCACGAGCGCGCCGCTCGTCATGAGGCCGATGTATAGCGCAGCCTGATGGATTGAAAGAGCCACCGACCGCGTCTCTTTGTGGTGGACCGCGATGAGCGCGTACGCGCTCGGCGCGTAAAACGACTCGCCGCCGCCCGTTGCGATCGACCGGAAGAACATCACGCAGGCGTAGGCGCTGATCGCGATGCCCAACACCTGAAAGTTTCCCACGAAACCCATGCACACGGTCATAAGCGACCAGAAGATGAGCGATCCGGTGATGAGCCACTTGCGGCTGAAACGGTCCCCGCAGAACCCGGCGACCGTCGTCATCGCAGCAAGTGTCCAGGAAAGCGCCGTGTTGATCCAGCCAATCTGCACGTCGGTGAGATGCAGTTCGTTCTGGATTGGAATGGTCAGCAACCCGAACAGCGCCCTGTCCGCCTGGTGGAAGAAGAACGCGAAGCTCAGCATCGCAATCAAAAACCACTTATACGACTTACCCATTAACTTGTCTCCTTTTCCCGTACCCACCATTTTACACTTTACATTTTACACTTTACACTTGCTTAAAAATCAACGTCCTCCGGCATGTGCTGTGCGCTGCAGCCGGCGTCCACAACGAGACGCTCGCCGCCGATGTTGCGAGCGGCGTCCGAGGCGAGGAACGCGACGGCCTCCGCTATGTCGCCGCCGGTCGCCTCGTGGCGGAGCGGACAGTTCAGCCGCCGCCGTGCCTTGATCTTTTCGTCAAGCACGTCCCAGCGCTCGGTATAGATGTAACCCGGCGCGACTTCGTTCACGCGGATGCCAAGCGGACCTAGGTCGAGCGAAAGGGAGCGCACCATCGCGTCAATACCGCCCTTCGACGTGCAGTAGGCCGTGCGGTTGCGGATCGCGCGCATCGAGGTATTGGAACCGAGGAACACCACTACGCCCTTCTGGCGCGTAACGGGGTTCGGTTCCTGCTTCATGAAGAAACGGTTACACGCCGCCTGCGTCACCTGAAAACCGCCAAGGAGGTTCACCTTGAAGACATCAAGCATCTGCGCGGTCGTCATCTCCAGAGGGCTGCCATGTCCGAGCCCTTGGTTGGCGGCGTTGTTCACGAGAATGTCGAGACGTCCCGCCTTCTCGGCGATTACGTCGAAGAGGTGCGCCACCTGGGCAGCGTCGGACACATCACACGGCACGGCAGTGAAGTCGCCGATTCCGCGCGCACGCAGGATATGCTCTCCCTTTGCTGTTGACTCTGGCGTAGATCCGCACATGAACACCAGCGCGCCCTCGCGGACGAACAGGTCCGTAATCTCTATGCCGGTGTTGCGGTTTCCGCCAGTCACCAGCACTACCTTCCCTTCAAAGCGTCTCATATTGCTGATTCCTTTCTCTCTTTTCCCCTCTCAAAATCAAACGGGCGACGGGGATTTACCCGTCGCCCGCTGAGGGACATTAGCGATGTCCCATCGGTTAGGGACCGATTTACTTTCCAGCCGGCTTGGCAGCGTCCTTGACGTCCTTCTTGACGTCAGCGGCGGTAGCCTTGGCGTCCTTCGCGGCGTCCTTGACGTCCTTGGTAGCAGCCTTGACAGCATTCGTCGTGGCCTTGGTGTCAGGCGCGTCAGTCTTCTCGCCGCAGCCGGTGAGGGAAACGGCGCCGAGCACAAGCGCGGCCGCGCAGAACATACGAGCGATCATCTTCATTTTTTGTTACCTTTCTTTGTGGCCTTTCGGGCCGTTGTTTGAATAATATTATCTCATAATTTTTCCGACTTGGCAAGGGGGACTTTTCAAAAAAAATCGCACGGCAAGACTATTGCCGTGGACGTGCCCTCCAGACGGTCAGGGCGCAGAGGACTGAAAGCACGGCCATGCCGATCCAGAACACGGACATGTAGTCCAGCGTGTAGCCATTCGCAAAGGTGTGGCCGAACAGGTACGCCTTGCCCGTGGCGGCGTCACGGCCGACGAGGAAGCCGGACACCGCGCTCGACACGCCAGCGCCGATGTAGTTCCCCATGCCCGCAATGCCAAGAGCTGCACCCGCCGCGACACGCGGCACGAGATCGACCGCCATCAAACCACCGAGGAACGTGAGAAGCACGCCCACCGCGAGTCCAAAGCAGACCATCGCCAACACATCGATCCAGGCACACTGGAACGGTACGAGCATCATCAGCGAAAGCCCCGTTACGTTCAGGATGCCCGCGATGAGCGCTAGCTCGTTGCGGCTGCCCTTGAACACGCGGTCCGAGATGATTCCCGAAAGCCCGCTCGACACCGCGCCGACGATCGAGTTCAGCGTGATGATCCACGCGGCGGTCTCCGTGGCATAGCCCTTCTTGACTTCAAGGAAGAAAATGCCCCAGTCTATGATCGCGTAGCGGCTCATGCAGAAGAAACCGCCCGAGAGCGCGACCATCCACACGGCCCAGCTCGTGAGCGCGATCTTCTGTCCGCGTTTAACGTCCGCCGCGTTTTTCTTCTCATCCTCGCCCTTGATCTCGCCCTCCCACTCGGCGACGGGGGGCAGTCCCTCCGACTGCGGCGAGTCGCGCATGAGAAGCGAGATGAGCACCACGCCGACGAAGCCGAACGTCGCCGCGCCCCAGAAGCCGCTGCGCCACGCCATGTCCGCCCCGTACGCGAGCCCCACCCGCACCATGATCACGCTCGTCACGACGTAGGCGATCGCCTCGCCGAGGTTGTTGGAGCAGCTCCAGATGCCGTAGTAGGTGCCGCGCGAGCGGTTCGGCCACCAGCGCGCGAGCGACACCACGCAGCACGGCGAGCCCGATCCCTGCGCGAACCCGTTCACGAACCAGATTACCATGAGCATGACGGCCGGCACGTGGAAGCCCACCGACATAGTCGCGAGGGACGAGACGAACAGTCCGAACGCGAACATCCGCCGAATGTTCGCGCGGTCGGCGAGGAACCCGCACACGAACTTGCCGATTGCGTAGGCGATGAGCATCGCCGAACCGACGTAGCCGATCTCGCGCGCCGTGTAGGCGCCCTGCTCGATCATCGTCTTCTTCGTGGCGGAGAAGGCGAGGCGGCACACGTAGAAGAGCGCGTACCCGAGCAGCATGATGGAGACCTGCCGGATCCGGATGAACCGGAACCGCGATCCGATCTCGGACGTGGGAATCGTGACCGGCTTGGCCGGTGCAGGCGAGAAAAAGCCCATCGCCGCGCTCCGTTACTTGAGGGAATGACGTCCAATGCGGTTGAGGTACACGAGCATCTCAGCGCCGTAGTCGGTCTGGAGCATCGTCGCGCCCTGGCTCAGGCTCCAGCCCCACGTGGAATCGGGGTTCGTGAAGCCCTTCACGTCGCCACGCCCGTTGTTGAGCGTATCCCACATCGTGTTGATCCAGATGCGGGGAGCGCCGGGTGCCTTGCGCACCTTCTCCAGCTGCGCAGCGCCTTCGTCGGAATCCATGCAGACCTCGTACATCGACGCCCTGCGCGGCTCCTCCGCCAGCCATTCCGGCAGTATCTTCGCGGCGTACTCGTGCTTCTTCCAGCAGAACTGGACGACCGGCATGTACAGCAGCTCGCCCGACTCCACGTTCTTCCAGTACTCCTTGAAGAGCCTCTTCGCCTCCGCCGGGCCGTGCGTGGACTTCACGAGCACCTCCTTCATCGCGCCCACCTTCTCCACGACCTTGAGGATCTCGTACGGATGCGCGGTGAACTTGTCGATGTTGACGAGGATCTTGCCCTTCGTGAGCGCGAGCGCCTCCTCGAGCGTGAGGATGTCGTAGTCGGTGGCCTTCGCGTCCTTGCCGCCCTGGTTGCTCTTGAGCTTGAACTGCTTGATCTCGGCGAGCGTGAGGTCCTTCACCCTGCCCTTGCCCGTGGTGGTGCGGTTGAGGGAGCCATCGTGCAGCATCACGAAGTGGCCGTCCTTCGTCATCTGCGTGTCGAGCTCCACTATGTCCGCGCCAAGCGCGATGCAACTCAGGATCGCGTCCTTCGAGTTCTCGGGGAAGTTGCGCCAGTCGCCGCGGTGCATCGCCACGAACACGTAGTTGCGGTCGTTGGAAAGCAGCTTTTCGCGGATGAGCTCCGTGCGCGTCTGCGCCGTCGCGGGCGCGGCCATGACGATTGCCAGTGCGGCGGACGCCGCAGCGGTGATGAACGTACGTCTTTTCATTTCATTTGCCTTTCTTTTGATGTAAGTAAATCGTTTTCCCTTACTTTTTCTTCGTAAGCTGTACGGAGAGCAGCCCTGACGACCTGTTGGCTTTCACCTCAATGCTTGCCTTCTTGTTTGTGAAGTCGATTTTCGAGCTCGTCACGGCAAATCTTACGCCTAGGTCTTTTTCGATCGCCCGAACGAGCTTGCACGTCTCCTTGCGAAAATCATCTACGGACATTGCCTTGATGTCATTCGCCGGCGCGACGAGGGTGACGCTGGACAATTTACCTCCCGAATAAGCCGTCTTCTTCACCTCAGACAAAAGCATATACGGCTCCTCCAGTTTCGGCGCGCCGTCCGCCCTGCTGGCGCCGAAGCGGATTCCCGCGAACGACACCAACTCGAAATCGTTGGTCGAGTTGGCGTTTCGCTGCTTCATTTCGCGCGTGGATATTTTCGTCCTCTCTGCGGGCTCATGGAAGAAACGGTCATCCTTGGCCGCCTCGGCTGCTTCTTCCTCTTCGTTTTTCTCATTGTCTTTCCCTGGGCCCTTTGCCTCGCCCGGGTTAGCGGCGGCGGCATTCAACTCCGCCAGAAACGCATCGACGCCACCGCTCTTGTAGCCGCCAAACCGCTTGACAACCTCTCCGTCTGCCCGGGCGATGATCGTGCTGGGGTAACCATGTACTCCGTATTTCTTCACGAGCCCCGGATTCTGCTTCTGCGCCAATTTGGAGAGGATGTCCTTGTTTCGCGGACTGTCGATCATCACCAGGACGAACTTCTTCTTCGCCTCATGAATGAACTCCTTTTTTGAATAGATGTCCTTCTCCATCTTCATGCACCAGCCGCACCAGTCGGACCCGGAGAACGCCAGAAGGATGAGCTTGTTTTCCTTCTTCGCGGTCTCGCACGCCGCGGCAAAATCCTCGCCCCAGCCTTTGGGCACGCTTTCGGACAACTTAGCGCCGAACGTCGCCGTCATAAGGCAGCCAACGCACAGGAATGGCAGTAGTTTTTCAATTTTAATCATGGCTCCCTCCTTTTCGTCTTAAAACACTTCACTCTCCTGCAGACTCGGCGGCGCGACGGAGGCGCGCCACGGTGCGGTCACGTCCGAGAAGCTGGAGCATCTCGAAGAGTCCGATGCCCTCGCCGCGCCCACTCACGGCCACGCGGATCGGGTGCACCCACGGACCCATGCCCTGGCCCTGCGAGAGGCCCTTCACCATCTCCTCGCCCGCTGCCGCCGTAAACGGCTCGAGTTTCTCGAAGCGGTCCGCGAGATCGAGCAGCAGTTCCTTTACGCCGGGTTTCTTCAGGCGCTTCTCGACAGCCTTCTCGTCGAAGGGATAGTCCTCCGTGAAGAAGCAGGAGCAGTTGCCGGGAATGTCGTTCCAGAACTTTGTGCGCACCTGAAGCTGATCGACGAGCAGGTCGAGGTCGAAGCCCTCCGGCACCGCGAGCCCCGCCGCGCCAAGGCGCGCGAGCAGTTCCGCGCGGTAGGTCTCCTTCGGCGCGCGGCGGATGTACTCGCCATTCATCCACTGGAGCTTCTTGATGTCGAACTTCGCCGCCGTCACGTGCACCTTCTCGATGTCGAAGAGCTGCACCATCTCCTCGCGCGTGAGCACTTCGCGCTCGTCGCCGGGGTTCCAGCCGAGGAGCAGGAGGTAGTTGAAGAGCGCCTCGGGCAGGTAGCCCTGCTCGCGGAACTCGCCCACGAATGCCGCGCCGTCGCGCTTCGAGTAGGGCTTGCCCTGCGCGTTGACGATCATCGAGAGGTGGCCGTAGGTCGGGGGCGTGGCGCCGAGCGCCTTGAAGAGTTCGATGTGCTTGAACGTGTTCTCCACGTGGTCGTCGCCGCGGATGACGTGCGTCACGCGCTGGTCGATGTCGTCCACCACGTTCGCGAGGTGGAAGATCGGCGAGCCGTCCGAGCGGACGATCGCGAAGTCGGGCACGTCCTCGGCCTTTTTCTCCATGTGGCCCTTCACGACGTCGTCGAATGCGATCACGCCCTCCTTGGGCATGCGGAACATCACGACCTCGCCGGTCTTGCCGTCGCGGGACGTCTTCTCCATCTTGTAGGCGCGGCCGTCGGCGAGGAGCTTCTCCACGCACGCGAGGTGGCGGGCCACGTTCTTCGTCTGGTAGAAGACCGGCTCGTCGTAGTCGAGCCCCAGCCATTCCATGCAGTCGAAGAGGGTCTGGATGGCCTCGGGCGTGGACCGCTCGAGGTCGGTATCCTCCACGCGCAGGAGGAACTTCCCACCCGTGTGGCGCGCGTAGAGCCAGTTGTAGATGGCGGCGCGGATGTTGCCGATATGGACTTTCCCCGTCGGCGACGGGGCGAAACGAACGCGAATCTCTGACATAGCGCGGAATAGTATACCACAATTTAGGTGTGTGTGGCCTGTCAGTAGAGTTTTCTGCCGTAGACGAGGATCTTCGAGAGGTGGAAGAACTCTTCTTTCGCCTCTGGCGTGCGGCGGACGCGCACGTAGCGTGCACGCGGCGCGCGGGCGCGGAGATCGACGCGGTAGGTGCTGCGGACCTCGCCGTCCGTGTGGACCGTACTCCAGCCCTCGCCGTCTTCGGAAACCTGTACCTCCAGCGGGACCTGCCGTCCCTGGTTCTGCGCACCACAGCGGTTCTCGATGACCACGCCGCAAATTTCGGCAGGGCCGGGGAGCATCACCACCGCCCAAGGAGCTTTCTCTTTGCCCGTATGGAACGTGTTTCCGCCACAGGGCGACCCGTCGATGCAACCGACATACCCCTTGGGCGTGTCCCACTGGGACGTCGACGATGTCTTGAGCAGACCGTCACCGGAGAGCAGAGGCATCCCGAAGTCGCTGGCGGGGTACGCCTGCCCCGACTTTTTCTGCGGCTCAAGCCGCGCCTGCAAGGAGGCCAGTTGACGGAATACCTCCAGGTTTCCGGCCTTGGACGCGGCAAGGATCAGGGGATTGAAGTCGAGCTCCGTCTTCTGTCCCAACTTGCTCCTTTCCGCCACCATCTCATTCAGCGTCCGCACGAACAATTCCGAATTCTCTCCGTCCCCCATCATCACGTCGCCACCCCAGCCGAGCGTCTGCGAGAAGTAGTCCCGCGTGCCGTACTGCGCGGCGAGCGTCGCCTTGAGGACCGGCGCGAGGAGACTCCTGTCCGTGCCGAGCGGACGCGTCCATTCCTTCAGCACCACCTTGAAATCGGATTCCTCCTGCAGCCGTTCCTCGGACTGCCTCAGAAGCGGCGCGAACACGACAAGCTCGTCCGCGAGGGCCTGTGCGCCCTTCTCCTTCGCGACGCGGGCGAAGTACGGCGTGAGGAAGTCCCACAGCGGCTGGCGTCCGGTCTTCATCCCGCGCGCGCACCCGCGCACCCACACGCGCGTCGTCTGGAGCGAGGCGTTGGACCGTCCCACCCAATCGCCGTACGCCTTCCATGCGCCGTAGTGCTCCCGACTCCGACGGCACGCCCACTGGTAGAAGCTTTCAATGACCGACGGCTTCTCCTTCGCCTCCTCCGCGAAGGCGGCAAGCGCAATCAGCCGCTCGCACGAGAGCCGCGTCTCCCGGTCGCCGGCGTACGTCTTCTCGATCGACGCGACGTACTGCCACGGGTGCCTGTTCCAGAAGCACATGTGCATCTGGGAGTGTCCCGTCACGCTGAAGTTGACCTTCCACTTCCCGTTCAGCAGCCTCCGCGTGTAGGCGCAGTGTCCGGGCTGGCCCGCCGTCGTCGAGGGAAGCCCGTGCGCGTTCGCGGTGGCGCTTCCGAACTTCGAGAGCTCGCCGCACACGCCGCCGACAATCTGCGTATACTTGCGTTTCGGCCATTCGCCCGCCGTCGCCCACGGCTTGTAGTAGAGAGGCCCGTGTACTGAATCACCGAAACTGTTCTTGAGCCGGTACTGGATCATCCAGCACGTTCCGCCGTACTCCCTGCACGGGAGGTTGATGAACTTGTCGAGGTGCCGCTGCTGCGCGGCCATGTTGTCCGTACCGGAGGATGTGCGCCCGTGGTTCACCGCGAAACGCCACAGCCACGTCGGCTGCGTGTACGCCGTCTTGTGGAGACGTCCCGCGAGCGCGGTGGTCCTGTACGCGTCGAGGACGTCCGCGAGCCACGCCTCGTCCTTGTCGGGGTACACGAGCGCCAGCGCCGTCATGAACCGGCGTCCCTCGTTGTCCGCGAACCTGCCGTTTGCGAACGGAACCCACCGGCCCTCATCCTGGTAGATGAGCGACTCGAGCGCGAGCACCGCCTTCGCGCCGTCGCCCGGGTCCGCCTTGCCGGACGCGAACGTTCCGCTCCACGCGAAGTCCTCCAGCCACGTCCTGTCGTTCATGAACGCCGTGACGAACGGTCTCGACCCGGGCCTTGCCGTCAGCTCGTCCCATCCTTCCTTGCCGATGAGCCGCAGGACCGCGCCCCGCGCGACGTCGAGCTTCTGGCTCTCGCCAAGTTCCGACACCGGCTTGATCGACCTCAGGCGGGCTTTCGTGCGGTCGAGCGGAAACGGCGAGTGGACTACCACCGACGCACTCTTCGACGGACGCGGCCGCACGGGCGCCCGATAGAGACCTTTAGACTCAATCTTCTCGCCGTCCATCATCAGCCGGCCCATCGCGAACTGTCCCCAGAACGTATCGCGGCCGAGACTGAGAGCCTCCTTGAGGATAGCCTTCCCAGATGACGAAAGTGGGCTGCCCGTGCCATCGGAATCCTTCGCGTACTCAAGAACCTTCATGAACTGCTTCTGACTCGGCGAGAAGTGTTTCTGCGGAATGGAGAGCAACCTGCTGATCAGCTTTGAATCTCCGTCCCTCACGCACTTTCCCATCAGGTCGACGCACCTGTAGTCGTCAAAGTTGAAGTGCCGAACCCAGCCGAACCGGTCGTCGGCATCCAGAGACGTGAGTGACTCCCATTCCTTCGTCCAAGCGGTCTTGCCCTTCTTCAACTCGCCCTGGTGGAAGATGCCCATCATCGGCGCAAGGAGGTCGAAACCCGCTCCGTAGAGATCGGCGGCGGCCTCTCCGCTTGCGGACGCCGCCTTTTGGAAGCACTCCTCCGCACTGTCCTTCCGTGCCGTCACGCGGGCGACGGCGCGTGCGAGCTTCTCAGGCGTGACGTTCCCCGGGATGTTCTCGATCTGCGCGAACACGCGCGGCGGCCTCCCCGGCGCATAGCACGTCAGCGCGGGGAAGCGCTTCGTCCGGATGAGGATGTCCTTGACCAGCGCGTTCTTCGCCTTGACCGCCTCGGTCGGGGACTCCATCTCGTCGTAGACGGCGAGAACGTACTTCCCCTCCATGGCCCTCGCGAACTCCCGGCTCTCGAACGCCTTGCGCACGTTCTCGCCGCTGACGCACCAGTCGCTCCCCACCTGGAGCACCAGCACGCCTCTCTTCGTTTGCGCCGCACGCGACGCGACATCCCGCTCTGCGGCAAACGCGGACACCCCCAGCAGGACAACCGCAAGGCCGACACACGCGCCCAGGCGCGCAACTCTCTTCGCTTCAAATCTCATGGCCCGTGAATTCTACCATATTTTCCGTCCGAATGGAGTATAATCGCCTTGCTTTCGCTGTTGGGTGTCTCGGAGTCTTGGAGTTATTGAGACTTTTGAGATTTTCTCCAATCCTCCCAATCTCCTAAGCTCCCAATAGCGAAAGCAAGAAAGGTTTTGAATGTCCATGTAGAACATGCAGAACAGGTAAATCATCTGTATGTTTTGCATGTTCTACCTGTTCTACATGGATAAACTTCTTACCTACATACTCGCCTGTGATTCCTCGTGTTTGCTTTCGGCGAAAGCAAGAAAGGTTTTGAATGTCCATGTAGAACATGCAGAACAGGTAAATCATCTGTATGTTTTGCATGTTCTACCTGTTCTACATGGATAAACTTCTTACCT
>CAMKJU010000057.1 GCA_946413265.1 uncultured Lentisphaerota bacterium | reverse complement strand
AGACGCGACACCTCGCGATGCACAACCACGACGTGGTGGTGAGCCCGATGTGGTCCATCCACGCGGGCGTAGGCACGCGCGCGTACACCTTCTGCTGGGCCATGGGCGGCGAGAACCAGGTTTTTGACGACATGGACGGGATCGCGATCAGCGCGCTGCGCTGATCGAAAGTGTAAAGTGTAAAATGTAAAGTTTAAAATTGATGGTAGGAGTGAAAATGATTCTGGATCAATTCAAGCTGGATGGCAAGGTAGCCGTGGTGACGGGTGCGGGACGCGGCATCGGCCAGGCGTATGCGCTGGGACTCGCGGAGGCTGGCGCGGACGTGGCGCTCGTCGACGTGATCGACATGACGGAGACGGCGGAGAAGATCAAGGCACTCGGGCGTAAGGTTCTCTGCGTGAAGGCCGATCTCGCAAAGGGCGAGAAGGAGAGTCCGAAGATCGTCGCGAAGGTGGTGAAGGCGCTTGGACGCCTTGACATCCTCGTGAACAACGCGGGCATCATCCGCCGCGAGCCGTTCGTGGAGCATTCGGCGAAAAACTGGAACGACGTGATTTCGATCAACCTCTCCACGCCGTTCTTCCTCTCGCAGGCGGCGGCGCGGCAGATGATCGCGCAGGGACAGGGCGGCAAGATCATCAACATCGGCTCGATGCTCTCGTTCCAGGGCGGTATCCTCATCCCCGGCTATGCGGCGGCGAAGGGCGGCATCAAGTCGCTCACGATGCTGATGGCGAACGAGCTCTCGAAGCACGGCATCTGCGTGAACGCAATCGCGCCCGGGTACATCGCCACGGAGAACACGCGCCCGATCCGCGAGGACAAGAAGCGCAACAAGGCAATCCTCGACCGTATTCCTGCGGGACGCTGGGGCACGCCGGACGACCTCAAGGGCCTCTGCGTGTTCCTCGCCTCCCCGGCGAGCGACTATGTGACCGGATTCATGTACGCCTGCGACGGAGGCTGGCTCGCGCGGTAGGTACTGGACAATGAAGATCCTCACGCGATACATCCTTAGGGAGTTCTGCGTCCCGCTGTTCTACTGTCTGACGGGATTCATCTCCATCTACGTGCTTTTCGAGCTGTTCGGCTCGTTCAGCAAGCTGATGGCGGCGAAGCCCGGGTTTGTTGCGTCCGTGACGTATTTTGCGGGGTACTTCGCACCGTTCTTCCAGTGGATGGCGCCGGCGTGTCTGATGCTGGCCACGCTCTACACGATGTGGCGTTTCTGCAGGAATTCGGAGATTGTCGCGATGCGTGCGAGTGGCATCGGGTTCTTCACGATCGTGAAGCCGGTGCTTGCGATGTCCGTGCTGATGGCATGTGCCGTAGCGTGGGTGAACGAATCGTACGTGCCGCGCTACAGCTCGTGGGCCAAGCAGCTCAAGGACGCAAAGTTCGAGGTTGGCGCAATGGGGGACGCGAAGGGCATCCTCTTCGTCAACGAAAAGGCCGGTCGTCGCTGGCAGGCGGACATGCCCAAGTCCCGAAGCGCGCGCGCACTGGAGAACGTGCGCGTGACGGTGCGCGATCCCGGGTCGGTGCTGGACATCTCCGCGCGTCGCGAGCGCCGGATAACGTCGGTCCGCGCCGTGTTCAAGGGCGGGCAGTGGTATTTCTTCGCGCCGCGTGCTGTCTGGTGTGAGAACGGCGTGGAGACGCCGGATGAAAGCGTGCCGCAGGGCGCCGGGCTGTGGTGCTTCCCGGAGTTCGACGAGCGTCCGGAGGAACTTGTGCGCGAGAACTGCGAATGGGGATACATGTCCACACGCGACCGGCTTGGTTACCTCAAGGCGCATGACGGTCTCGACGAGCGCACGCGTCGGCGGTACCGCTACGACGTGTGGGCGAAGGTGGTTGCGCCGCTCGCCTGCATAGTCATCACGCTTTTCGCGATTCCGATGGGCATTGCAACGGGGCGGCAGAGCGTTTCCAAGGGCATAATCGGGGCTCTCGCGATGTTCTTCGCGTTCTACGGCCTTTCGATACTCTGCATGGTGTGCGCCGCGCGCGGGTGGCTTGCGCCGTTCCCGGCGGCGATTCTGCCAGATATTGTGTTTTTGGCGCTCGGAGTGCGTCTTTTCTGGAAAAACCGATGAACGCTGGACGCGCCGCCCCTTTTTTGATATACTTCCCTCAATTGATTTCGGTTCACTATGGATATAAAAGAAAGGCAATTTAAATGGTAACGGCAATCGTCGTGGCGGCGGGTAAGAGCGAGCGTATGGGCACGGGTACGGACAAGGCGTTCCTGAACCTGGGTCCAAAGCCCGTTCTGGCCTGGAGCCTTCTGGCGTTCGAGCGCTGCACGGACGTCGACCAGATCGTCGTGGTCGTGCGGAAGGACCAGATTGTGGCGACGAAGGCGCTCGTGCGCATGTTCGGCATTTCAAAGATCCGAACGGTCGTGGCGGGCGGGCAGAAGCGCCAGGACTCCGTGATGAACGGCCTCAAGGAGGTCGATTCGGATACGCGCATCGTCGTGATCCACGACGGGGCTCGCCCGTGCGTCAAGCCCGAGACGATCGCCGAGACGGTGAAGGTCGCCAAGCGGACTGGCGCGGCGGTAATCGGCTGCCACATCTGGGACACCGTGAAATTCGTCGAGAAGGGCACTACCGTGTCGCGCACGGAGGACCGTTCGAAGCTCTGGGCCGTGCAGACGCCGCAGGCGTTCAGCGCGTCCGTCATCCGCCGCGCCTACGCGGAGGTCGTGAAGAAGAATGTGGACGTCACGGACGACGCCTCCGCAGTGGAGCTGATCGGCGAGCCGGTTAAGATCGTGGAGTCGAATGTCCCGAACCTGAAGATCACCACGGTCGAGGACCTGCGAGTCGCCGCAGGTGTCGTATTGAAAGGCTGAGCGAAAGGACGCGGTCGCAGCTGTGGGAAGAGTCTACGCCATACTCGGTGACATCCACGCGAACATCGAGGCGCTTGAAACGGTGCTGGCCGATGCACGCGCCCAAGGGGCCACTCATTACGTCTGCGTGGGCGACGTGGTGGGATACAACGCCGCGCCTGCCGAGTGTATCCGCGTGGTGCGCGACGAGCTTCAGTGTCCTGTCGTGCGCGGCAACCACGACCACTACGTGTCGTACTTCGATACGAACCTCGCCGACTTCCACCCCGCCGCCGCGCAGGTGGTGGAGTGGACGCGTAGCCAGCTGACGAACGACGACATGAGCTGGCTCCACAATCTCCCGCTCCAGAAGCCGGTAATGGGCTTCATGCTCGTACACTCCACGCTCGACATGCCGGACCACTGGGGCTATGTGTTCGACAACCAGCAGGCGGAGTCGAACTTCAACTACCAGTACACGCAGATATGCTTCCACGGCCACACGCACGTGCCGATCATATACGCGAACACGCCCGGCGGAGTGGTACACTACGAGGCGTGCGACTTCACATACGAGTTCGGGCAGAAGCTCTTCATAAACGTAGGCAGCGTGGGGCAGCCGCGCGACGGGGATCCGCGCGCGTCATACGTCCTCTTCGACATGTCCGCTCGGCAGGTCCGCTTCCGCCGCCTGGAGTACGACGTGGCCGCCGCGCAGGCGCGCATACGCGACGCCGGCCTCCCGGAGCGGTGCGCAGAACGTCTGGAGCAGGGCAGATGATCGGTACCGTTGCCATAACGGCCGCGCTCATCCTCTGCGCCGGCTGCTTCTCGTCATCGGTACAGCCTCCGAAGGCTTGGGCGGTTTCCCCGACTGACGCCAAGCCTCCCGCTGTGCCGGCATCTGGGGCCTTCTCCGTGACCCGCCAAGGCGCAGTGACCGTGACGGCGCCGTTCGACTCGACGAGCTTTGTAGTGCGTCGCGCGGACGGCAGCGTAGCGCGCGATCCCTACAACGTTTTTGCCTCTCCGCCTTCGACCCTGCTGCGCGCTGCCGTGCGGGCGCGCCTGGAGGCGGACGGACGTTTCGGACGCGTTGTACCGCAGTCCAGTTCCGCCTCTGCCGACGTGCAGGTCGAGGTGCTCGTGCGCGACCTGTCGCTCGACTGCACGATTCCCGAACGCCGCACGTCGCGCGCGGCCGTGAGCATTGACGTGCTGCGTGCCGACCGCGGGGCCCGCACCGTGATTCTCTCCGGCGATGGCGACGGCACGGGCGACGTCAAGGACGGCAACTACTCCGCGGCCTTTTCGCAGGCGTTCGACGCCGCGCTCGTGGGCGCGCTCCGCAACCTGAAGGAGCAGCCGCCAGTGAAACCACTTGAAACAATCCCCAAGAAAAAAGGAGAAAACAAATGAAACAAGACGTTTCCCGACGTGAATTCGTGAAGGGCACCGCCGGGCTCGCCGGCGTCATCGCCGCTGGATACAGTCCGTCGCTGTACGCCGTAGGCGCGAACGACAGGGTGCGCGTGGCATGCGTCGGATACTCAGACCGCTTCCGCCAGTCCCTGCTGCCTTGCTTCAAGGCCCACATGAAAGATCTCAACTTCGACATGGTCGCCGTCGCCGATCTCTGGAAGAAGCGCCTCGTGGAGAATGCCGTACCCGGCCTCAAGGACGCCCTCGGACACGACGTGGCCGCATACCGCAGCGACGTTGAACTCTACGAGAAGGCGAAGGACATCGACGCCGTCATCATCTCCACGGCCGACTTCCAGCACGCGCAGCACGCGACGCACGCCGTCAACGCCGGCAAGGACGCCTACTGCGAGAAGCCGATGGCCGAGGACATGTACTCCGCCAACATGCTGCTTGACGCGGTAAACGCGAAGCGCAAGGCCGGATTCGCCCCGGGCGCGGTCCTCCAGATCGGCTCGCAGCGCCGCAGCGGTCCCGCCTACCACGCCGCCAAGGCGTTCCTCGAGAGCGGCCGGTTCGGAAAGCTCACCTACGTGGACCTCTGCTGGAACGTGAACCAGAACCGCCGCTGGCGTCGCGACGAGAAGCTCGTCGCCTCACTCAAGAAGGAAGACATCGACTGGAACCTCTGGCTTCTTGACCGCGATCCCTCCAAGTATGAATTCGATCCGCGCAAGTACCTCGAGTTCCGTCTCTTCTGGCCGTTCTCGAGCGGCATTCCCGGACAGTGGATGTGCCACCAGATCGACACGGTCGGCTGGTACACGGGTCTCCTCCACCCGCTCAGCGCGGTGGCGAGCGGCGGCACATACGCGTGGAACGACGGTCGTATGAGCTTCGATACGTTCACCACGATCCTCGAGTACGGTCCCTCCAAGCTGAACGACAAGGGCTTCCAGGCCGTGTTCTCGTCGCGCCAGACGAACAGCGCGCGCGGCAACGTGGAGAAGTACCACGGCCCGAATGGCACGATCGACCTCTGCCGCGGACGCTATACGAGCGAAGGCATCGAGCGTCCCAAGAAGAAGATCGACGAGAAGCTCACGGAGAACTACCAGGCGGCTGCTACCGCAGCCAACACCGGCGGCGACAAGCTCACCTCCGCGCACATGCGCAACTGGATGCAGTGCGTCCGCGACCGCAAGGACCCCAATGCGTCGGTTGACGCCGGATACGGACACGCCATCGCCCTCATCATGGCGAACGCCGCGAGCCGCACGGGCATGAAGGCCACGTTCTGCACGAAGACGCGTCAGGTGATGGTGGCGGGCAAACCGTTCATCGGCTACTCCTCCACGGCCTGCTGCGCCAAGAAGACGTGCTGCGGCTGAAGAAATTGAAAGGCATAAAAATGAAGGTTGAAAAGAAGGAATCCAGCCCCTGCGTGCTGGAACTGTCGGTGAAGGCCGAGGCGGACGAGGTCAAGGAAGAGTACCAGAAGGTGCTGACGGCGTTTATCAAGAACGCGATAGTGCCGGGATTCCGCAAGGGCAAGACTCCGTTGCCAATCATCAAGCAGAAGTTCCAGACCGAGATATCGCAGGAGACACAGCAGGCCTGTTTCCACAAGCTGTACCCGGAGGCGCTCAAAGAGGCGTCCGTCGAGCCGCTGTCGCTCCAGGACGTGACGGAGCTGTCCTTCTCGCCCGAGACCGGCTTCGCATTTACGGCGCTCGTCGAGGTGCGTCCCGTGTTCGACCTCCCGAAGTACAAGAAGCTCGCGATCAAGCCGGGCGACTTGTCGGTGAGCGACGACCAGGTGACGGCCGAGCTCGAGAACTACCGTCGCGCGTTCGCGAAGTACGAGGACGCGAAGGAAGGCGCAGTGGTGGCCGAGGGCGACTTCGTTTGCTTCGACTACACGGGCGCGACGGACGACGATCCGCCGCAGCCGCTCAGCGAGCTTGTGCCGGACCAGAAGGCCGTCTGCGCCGGAACCGACTTCTGGACGCAGGTGGAGGAGGGCCGTTTCGTGCCCGAAATCCTAGAGGCGCTCAAGGGCATGAAGGCTGGCGAGACGAAGGAGGGCGTGAAGGTGTCCTTCCCGCAGGAAGCCGCGCCGGAGCCGCTGCAGGGACGCACTGCTGTCTACACCATTACGCTGAAGAGCTTCCGCAGCCGCACGCTGCCGGACGACGCCGGATTCGTCGCCGCCGCGAAGGCGGAGTCTATGGACGCCCTCCGCGCCGACTTCCGCACGCGTCTCGAGGAGGCCGCCAAGGCGCGCGACCTCGCTGCCCGGAAGGACCAGGCGATAGATCTGCTTCTCGCAAAGTCCGACTTCGACGTGCCGCCTTCGCTCGTGCGCCGCCAGACGCAGTCGACCCTTGAGGAGCTTGCGCAGCGCGCCCAGTATTCGGGCTTGCCGGCAGACTACTTCCAGCAGAACCGCGACCAGATCCTCGCCGACGCCACCAACACCGCAATCCGCCGCGTGCGTCTCTCGTACATTCTCCTCGGCATCGCCAAGGAGGAGGGACTGGAGATCACGGAGGAGGACGTGATGGCCGGCCTCGAGAAGATGGCCGCCTCCACTGGAGGCAAGCAGACCGCCGCCGACCTCCGCAAGCAGGTCGAGGAGAACGGCCAGCTCGCCGCCTATCGGGAGCAGCTTGCCGCCGAGAAGGCGCTCGACTTCGTTCTCGCCCAGGCGAAATGAACAGACAAGGTGAAACAGTGAAAGCGAACGCTTCCTATCTAGTGCCATACGTCGTCGAGCAGACATCGCGCGGCGAACGGTCATACGACATCTACTCCCGCCTCCTGCAGGACCGCATCGTTATGCTTGGAGGAGAGGTAACGGACGACTCGGCTAACTCGATTGTCGCGCAGCTCCTCTTCCTCCAGGCGCAGGACGCTAAGAAGGAGATTTCGATGTACATCAACTCGCCGGGCGGCAGCGTCACGGCGGGCCTCGCGATCTACGACACGATGCAGTTCATCTCGTGTCCCGTGGCGACATACTGCATTGGCCAGGCGGCGTCGATGGGCGCGGTGCTGCTCACCGCCGGCGCGAAGGGCAAGCGCTTCGCGCTCCCCAACGCGCGCATCATGATCCACCAGCCTTGGGGCGGTGCCGAGGGCAAGGCGAGCGACATCGAAATCACCGCGCGCGAGATTCTCCGTCTGAAGGAGATCCTCAACCAAATCCTCGCCTTCCATTCAGGGAAGGCGCTGGATGAAGTCGTGCACGATACCGACCGCGACCACTTCATGAGCGCAGCCGAGGCCTGCTCGTGGGGACTCATCGACAAGGTCCTTGAACCGAAGAAGGCCTGAAATGGCAAGAAAAAAACGCGATGACGAAATGTTCGGACCCGTCTGCTCGTTCTGCGGGCGCGGGCTCGACGAGACGATCGTGGTCCCCGGTCCCGATGGCGTCAGTATCTGCGAGGATTGCGCCCACCAGGTGCTTGACATTGCGGACGAGGCTCGCCGCCAGAGCGGCGGCATCCTCGTGGACACGAGGAAGACATACGCGAAGAAGTCGCAGAACGAGGCACAGGCACCTGCCAAGCCCGAGCCCTTGGGCCCGGTTCCCTCGCCGCGCGAGCTTAAGGAGTTCCTCGACAAGTACGTGATCGGACACGAGGCGACGAAGAAGATTCTCTCCGTCGCCGTACATAACCACTACCGCCGTCTCGAGTCCTCCGCCGCCGAGGCCACGCGCGGCCCCGAGTTCGCGGATGTCGAGATCGAGAAGTCCAACATTCTCCTCATCGGCCCAACGGGCTGCGGCAAGACGCTCTTCGCCCGCTCGCTAGCGAAGTTCCTCAAGGTGCCGTTCGCGATTGGCGACGCCACCACTCTCACCGAGGCCGGCTACGTGGGCGAGGACGTGGAGAACGTGGTGCGCTACCTCTGGCAGAACGCCGACGGCGACACGGCCAAGGCCGCACGCGGCATCATCTACATCGACGAAATCGACAAGATCGCCTCGAAGACGGACAACGTGTCCATCACGCGCGACGTCTCCGGCGAAGGTGTGCAGCAGGCGCTCCTCAAGATTCTTGAGGGAACCGTTTGCCGCTTCCCGCCGAAGGGCGGACGCAAGCACCCCGACCAGGAGTACATCGAGGTGGACACCTCGAACATACTCTTCATCTGCGGCGGCGCGTTCGTGGGTCTCGACAAGATCATCGCCGAGCGCACGGGCCGCAACGTAATCGGCTATGGCGCTGCCGAATCTGGTGCGTCGGAGGAGGCTTCTAAGAAGTCCGGGCCGCTCGACGTGCGCCCCGAGGATCTCGTCAAGTTCGGCCTCATCCCCGAGTTCACGGGCCGTCTGCCCGTTGTCACTTCAATGAGCGAACTTTCCGAGGATGACCTCGTGCGCGTCTTGACGGAGCCGAAGAACTGTCTCGTGAAGCAGTATCGCAAGCTCCTTGCGATGGACCACGTGGACCTCGAGTTCGCACCTGAGGCGTTGCGTGAGCTCGCGAAGGCAGCCCTCGCGCGCAAGACGGGTGCGCGCGGCCTCCGTGCCGCAATGGAACGCATCATGACGGACGTCATGTACGAAGGTGCGGGCGATCAGGGCTCCCGGAAGGTCGTGGTCACCGCCGACATGGTGAAAGAAGGCTTGAAATGACCGTCACGCTCCTGCGTGCCAAACTACACCGTATTCGCGTCACCGAAGCTTGCCTCGACTATGTGGGCTCGCTCACGGTTGACGCCGATTTGATGGACGCCGTCGGGCTCTACCCTCACGAGAAGATCCTCTGCGCGGACGTGGAGAACGGCGCGCGCTTCGAGACGTATGCGATTCCCGGCCCGCGCGGTTCGCGCGTGTGCTGTCTCAATGGCGCCGCCGCGCACATGGGGAAGGTCGGCGACCGGCTTATCGTGATGGCCTTTGGACAGTTCTTGCCCGAGGAGGCCGCCGTCCACGCGCCGAAGGTCGTGTTCCTCGACGAGCGGAACAACCCGGCGCCGCAAGCGCAGACTTCTGCCGGAACGCCCGCGTGAAGGTCGCCGTCGGACTCTCCGGCGGCGTTGATTCGTCCGTCGCGGCGCTGTTGCTGAAGGACGCCGGCCACGAGGTGGTGGGCGTCACGATGAAGCTCTGGCGCGAGGGACGCTACCAGGGCGGCGCGCGTGACGCCTGTTTCGGCGCGGGCGAGGAACTGGACATCGCACAGGCCGCCGCGCTCGCGGAACGCCTCGGCATCGCCTACCGGGCGATCGACTGCGCGGACGCCTACGAGCGCGATGTGCTCGATTACTTCCGCGAAACATCCCTCGCCGGACGCACCCCTAACCCCTGTGTGTTCTGCAACGCGCGCATGAAGTTTGGTCTGTTACCGCGTCTTGCGCGCAAAGCCGGTCTCGATTTCGAGGCGTTCGCCACCGGACATTACGCGCGCATCGTGCGCCTAAATGGTCGCTACGCCGTACAGCGCGCGGCGGACGAAGGCAAGGACCAGAGTTATTTCCTTTATCGTCTCTCGCAGGACCAGCTTGCGCACACGCTCTTCCCCCTTGGCGACCTCACGAAACAAGAGGTACGCGCCTACGCGCGCGCGCATGGGCTTGGCATGGCGGACAAACCCGACTCGCAGGATTTCTATTCGGGTGACCGCAACGAGCTCCTCGGCATTGCAGACCGCGAAGGGGAGGTCGTGGATCTCTCGGGGCGCGTGCTGGGCCGCCACCGCGGATATTGGCACTACACGATTGGCCAGCGGAAGGGACTCGGCATCGCTGCGCCAGAACCGCTTTACGTGGTGCAGATAGACGCCTGCCGCAACCGCGTGGTGCTGGGCAATCGGGAGGCGTTGTGCGTGGAGTCGTTCCACGTGGACGAACTGAACTGGATGGCTCAGGCCGAGACGGATACGCCACTTGAGTGTCACGTGAAGATCCGCAGCACGGGCGCGCCGCGCGGTCCGGTCACGTTCCAGAACGGCGTATGCACCGCGCCGGAAGGACTTACCGGCGTTGCTCCGGGACAGTCCGCCGTGTTTTACGGTGCGGATGGCGAAATCCTCTGCGGCGGCGTGATCCAATGAGTCTCCTGTCTCACGTCAAATATGCTATACTATTCCCATGACCGCCAACCTTAGAGACTGGTATGTTCTTCATGTGAAGCCGCGAACTGAGAAGAAGGTTATGCAGTACCTTGCGCTCGGTCGTGGATTCCGCCACCTTCCCGTCTACATAAAAGTGACGAAGGTCCAGCGTCGGAAGGTGCGGCGGGAACTGCCGATCTTTCCCGGTTATGTGTTCGCGCACCTCTCGCCGGACGAACGGCTGGCGGTGCTGAAGTCGAACCTCATCGTGCATCCGATTCCCGTGCCGAACCCTCGCGAGATGATCCACCAGCTCCGCCAGATAGCGCACGCGGGTCGTGGCACGACTGAGATGCGCCCGACAAACCCGTTCAAGGAAGGTGACTACGTGCGCGTGAAATACGGGCCGATGCACGGCACGGAGGGGTATGTCAAGCGCGAGGGTGCGAAGGCCACGATTGTCCTCAACGTGGCGGCCCTCGGCACGGCCGTGGAGGTCTCCGTCTCCCCGGAAGACGTCGAGTTGGTAAAAGATAAACGCGACGACTGAGGACAACGGTCGTGGAGGATTTTCTCAGATTGTTGCAGTGGCCGTTAGACGGCAAGGCACTCGCCCGTAAGCGTATCGCGCTCCGGCGCGCGTTGTTGGAAAGGTCTGGACTTCTGGAGAAGCGCATTGCTGTGCTTGGTGGCTCCACTACCCACGACCTTGTTGCGTTTCTTGAGTTGTTCCTCCTCGGCAATGGCATTCGCCCCATATTCTATGAGAGTGAATACAACCAGTGGTGGGAGGACGCCGTATTCGGCAATCCCACGCTTGATGCGTTTCGCCCAGACGTCATTTTCATCCACACAAGTGTACGAAACATCCGTGAATGGCCTGCGCTCGGCGCGGAGCCGTCAGATGCGGGTGTGGAGGAGACGGTCGCGAAATGGCGCGCGGCGTGGGAGAAGATCGCGGAGAAGTTCCATTGCCCCGTGATCCAGAACAACTTCGAGTACCTGCCGTATCGTCTGCTCGGCAATCTAGACGGGACGGACCTCCGCGGGCGCGTGAGCTTCGTGCGGCGTCTCAATGTCGCATTCGCGGACTGGGCGCGCACGCATGATGGCCTCTACATCAACGACATCTGCTGGCAGGCTGCCGACTTCGGTCTCGCGCGTTGGCATGACGAGGCGTACTGGTGTCTCTACAAATACGCGATGAGCCGCGAGGCATTGCCGACCGTCGCGTTCAATGTCGCGAACATCGTGAAGGCCCTCTTCGGCAAGAACAAGAAGGCGCTCGCGCTCGACCTCGACAACACGCTCTGGGGCGGCGTGGTGGGCGACGACGGCTCCGAGAACCTCGAACTCGGCACGGAGACGGCCGTCGGACAGAGCTACACGGAGTTCCAGCAGTACTTGAAGGACTTGAGCCGGACGGGCGTTCTTCTCAACGTCATTTCCAAGAACGAGCCGGAAAACGCGAAGGCCGGTCTTGCCCATCCGCAGATGGTGCTGAAGGAAGGGGACTTCATCAGCGTCAAGGCCAACTGGGAACCGAAGAGCGAGAACCTCAAGCAAATGGCGCAGGAGCTTTCGCTTCTTCCGGAGTCGTTCGTGTTCGTGGACGACAATCCCGCCGAGCGCGAGATTGTCCGCCAGCAGGTTCCGGGTGCGGCCGTGCCGGAGATCGGACAAGTTGAGAACTACATCTCCGCCCTCGACCACGGCGGCTGGTTCGAGCCCGTCAAACTCTCTGGCGACGACCTCAAGCGGAATGCGATGTACCGCGAGAACGCCCAGCGTGTACAGTTGCAGAACAGTTTTACCGATTACGGGGCGTACCTCGACTCGCTGGAGATGAAGGCGACGATTCGTCCGTTAGAGTCCGTATACATGGCCCGCATTGCGCAGTTGACGAACAAGTCTAACCAGTTCAACCTCACCACGCGACGTTATACGCAGGAGGAGATTGAACAGGCGGCAGCGGATTCCGCGTTCATCACGCGCTACGGAAAGCTTGAAGACCGCTTCGGCGACAACGGCGTGGTCGCGATCTCCATCGGTGAAGTGAAGGGTGACGTGCTGGAGCTCGTGCTGTGGCTCATGTCCTGCCGCGTCCTCAAGCGCGACATGGAGTTTGCGATGATGGACGAAATGGTCGCGGCGGCGCAGACGCGGGGCGTGCGGCTCATTCGTGGCTTCTACTATCCCACCGCGAAGAACGGCATGGTGCGCGAGTTCTACAAGACGCAGGGGTTCACCAAAGTCTCCGAGGACGCGCAGGGCAACGCCGTCTGGGAGCTGGATGTTTCAGGCGGCTACGAACCGAAGAACCACCACATCAAAATCGACCGATAAGGAGAGATCATGGATCGTACAGAAGTCTACACGCGACTCGCTTCGGTATTTCAGGACGTCTTCGACCGCGAGGTCGCGCTCACGGACGAGACGACCGCGGCGGATGTCCCCGGCTGGGACTCGCTCAACCACATCACGCTCATCGGAACTGTCGAGGACGAGTTTGATGTCAAGTTCCCGATGAAGGATGTTGTCGGCATGAAGAACGTCGGCGAGCTCGTGGACAAAATCATCGAACTTTCCAAGTGACACCGCACGAATGGTTTTTACAACCTTAGAGTTCATCCTCTTCTTCGCGGCCGTGTTCGTCGTCTATTGGGCGCTGCCGTCACGCGCGCGTTGGGGAATGCTCTTGGCTGCGAGTTGGTTCTTCTATGCCTGGGCGTCGCCGTACTATCTGATCTTCTTGGGCGTGACGACGGGTGTCACGTACCTCGCCGCCGTTGGGATGGATACAAAACGCATCTCGCGCACGTGGGGAGTTGTGTGGGCCGCCGTAATCACGATTGGAATGCTCGTTGTCTTCAAATACTTGGAGTTCCTCTTCGCCAATGTCAACTGGCTGATGGGCGTGGTTGGGGTTCATGCTTCGTTGCCCGCGGTCAAGCTGCTGTTGCCGATTGGGCTTTCCTTCTATGTGTTCCAAAGTCTTGGTTACT
This sequence comes from uncultured Lentisphaerota bacterium, assembly GCA_946413265.1. Taxonomy (GTDB): domain Bacteria; phylum Verrucomicrobiota; class Kiritimatiellia; order RFP12; family UBA1067; genus RUG572. The sequence continues at coordinate 9,325 of CAMKJU010000057.1, read as the reverse complement.
GCATCGACGTGCAGCGCGAGATTGTGCCGGCCGAGCGGAACTTCTTCAAGCACGCGCTCTTTGTCTCATATTTTCCGCAGATTATGCAGGGACCGATCGGCGATTACGGGCGTCTCGCACCGCAGCTCTTCGAGAAGAAGTCCTTCAACTACGAACAGGCTGTATTCGGCATCCAGCGCGTGGCGTGGGGCTTCTTCAAGAAAGTGATGATTGCCAACATCGTCGCGGATCGCATCAATCCCGTGTGGGATGCGGTCGGGGACTATCCCGGCTTCATCTGCTGGTCGGCGATTCTTGTCCTCTACGCGATTCAGCTTTATGCCGATTTCTCGGGTTACATGGACATCGCGTGCGGCTGTTCGCAGATGCTTGGCATCAAACTGGACGAAAATTTCAACTGTCCCTATTTCGCACGTAGCGTCAGCGAGTTCTGGCGTCGCTGGCACATGACGTTGACGTCGTGGTTCAAGAACTATCTTTTCTATCCGTTGCTTCGGTCTGGCTGGAACATGAGGGTTCGCAAGGCGTTTTCAAGTCGATACCTTTCCTCGGCGGTGCCAGTTTCCATCGCCCTCGCAATCGTTTGGGCGGCTACAGGCCTGTGGCACGGGGCGAGTTGGGGGTATGTCGCGTGGGGCGTCTACTACGGGGTGTTCATGATCCTTGGCGTTGTGCTGGCTCCGGCGTACGACGCTTTCCACAAAAAGTTTCCGAGGTTGACCGGCAGTTGGCCCTATTCCCTTTTCCAGATGGTGCGAACCTTTGCGATCGTCACGATTGGGTATGCCATCTTCAAGCCTGCCGACCTCGCGACGACGGGTGAGATTTTGCGGCAGATGTTCAACGCGATCGACGGCGGGGGCGTCTACCAGATCCAATACACGCTGCACCACAGTTTCATCAAGGTGTTCGCCTGGATCGCGCTCATGTTCGCGGTCGATGCGGTCCACTATGTGAAACCGAACGGCACGATTCGCGCGTGGCTGCGCCGGGTTCCGCTGCCGGTGCGCTGGACAATCTACGTTGCCGGGCTGTGGCTCATGGTCTTTTACGGAGAATACGGTTCTGGTTTCGAGCAGTTTGAATACTTCAAGTTCTGATGGTTAAGTTTTTGTCCAGAGTAGCCGCAGTGTCGGCAATCCTGCTGATGATCATCATCGGCATGCATGTTGTTGCAATCAGAGACATGCAGTCTGGCGTGGAGAAGATTTATACGCTCGACCCATCGACGGAGGTACTGTTCCTTGGCTCTTCGCAGGTCGGTTGCTCGATTGACGAAGACGAGGAGCGGGTTTACCACCTCCGCAAACTCTGGGTGTCAGAGACGATCACGCCGTCGTTCCTCATGCGACTGAAAGAACTGGAGCACCGAGGACAGCTGGACAACCTGAAAACGGTCGTTGTGCCGTTTAACGTAAACTCCGTCACATGCCAGAACAAGAAAGGCTATTTGTGGGCGTGGTACCTTGAATTGCCGGTGGCATGGCGTCACATGGATCTATTGCCATACGGGAAACTAGACCTTGCGTGGTACATGCTCTGCAACCAGCGCTTCCCGTTCAAGATGCTGTTGCAGGAATTCCCGCCGGATCGCAAGCCGCTGGCAGAACGTCCCGAAGCTTACAGGAAAAAGATAATTTCGGTGTTCAAGAATGACGCTCTGTCTTGTTCAGGACTTGCAGGCGGACAGGACATGCAGGAGCGTCTTTTCGACGCCTACCGCGAGATGGATGAAATCTGCAGGCGGCACGGCATCCGGTTCGTGGTCTACAAGGCGCCTCTCCTACCGGCATTCGAGCGCAACCTGCCTGAGGAAACGCAGAACCGGATCGCCGAATACGAGCGACGCCTGCACGACATGCACATCGAGTACGTCAAGCCGAAGATTGAACTAGATGAAAGGTACTTCTTTGATTCCGTGCATCTCACGATGCCCGGTGCCAAGATTTTCACGGAAGAACTCTTTCGGCAGTTGAACGGCACACGGTGAAAGCTTCGTATTTTCACCTTTTTCATTTTTTTTAAATTGCCCCCTTGCGCTCCGAAAGGGGTTTTGGTAAACTACTCCGCCATGGGACAACAATTGAGAACACGTGCCAAGAGAGCCCGCAGGAAGGCGCAAGCAAAACGCGCCCACGCGAGGCAGCTCGAGGCGAAGAAGGCCAAATAAAACGGGCCTTTTGAACGGTGGGATGGCCGAGCGGTTAGGCTACGGACTGCAAATCCGTCTACAGCGGTTCAACTCCGCTTCCCACCTCCAGCAGAAAACGCGAGGAAACCCCCGAAAAACGGGGGTTTTCAAGTCCCTAGGGATTTTAACCGTCCACCGCTTATTCCATGGGACTGTAACCTTTTGCCATGTTGCGTGTAAACGGGATGGAAAATGATTCCAGAAATGGAGAAATACCATGGCAACGCAAGTCAATCTTAACGATGCGCAGTTCAGGGCATTCACGCAGTTCGCGGCGAGCGTCTCTGACAAAGGCACGGTCCTGAAGGCGAACGACAATCCGCTGACGGCGTCGGACGGAACGCCGAGGAAGATCGTCGCCAAGGGTTACGACGGCTACGGGCACATCTGGCGAAAGCAGCCCAGCAAAGACATAAACAATGACGTCCGCACGCTTTTCAGGGACACGGTACTGCGCATGTTCGGGGTAAATGACGTCCAGAATCTGCCTGATGATGTCAAAACCGCGATGAAGACAGGGGACTACGACAAGGGCAAGCCCCTTACGGCGCGCCGCATCATCGCCGTGAGCAAAGCAATTGCCAAGGTAGTCGATCCCGTGAACAAGAGCGTCTCCATGCAGAAGGCCGAAGGCTTGGTTGACGATTCCCTCAAGTTCATCAACGGCAAGGGCAAGAATCCGAAAGTCCGCGATGCGGTACTCACTGACGAGCAGCGCACCAAGGCCGTCAGTCTGGTGTCCAGCCTCGGCAGGGGCATGACGGACACCTGCCTCAAGATATTCACCAACTACGTTGTGCTCGCCATCGCGAACGGAAGCTTCAAGGGCAACGCGGTCGATGTTATCGCCCATCGGATGGCGGAGGAGCTCAAGAACGTGCGCAACTTCAAGCCGGGCGATGTTCGGTTCGCCAAGTTCGACGCCAAGCTGACGGAGTACTGGCAGAGCATGCTAGAAGAGCAGATGGGCGATGCAAAACTCAAAATGTATGACGGCGAAGGCCTCTTCGAAAGCTTCAAGCTTGATGCCTTTCGTGCTTCGTTCACGATTGCAGGCGAGAAGTTCAACTTGGATGACCAGCGATCCGACGAAATGATCGACAAGTTCAAAGAGACGATTCCAAACATACAGCACCGCAAGGCCATCTCCACGTTCATGAGCCAGTTGTCAGGCAACGTTTACGTTGCCTTTACCAACGGAGCGAATCCGCTGCCCACGCCAAAGTTCAAGAATCTTGACATGACGTCGGAGAAGGGGTATGATATGCTTCTTACTCCGGACATGACTGACCCGCTCTTCGAAGGGTCCCTTTTGAAGTTGGCGGAGGGTCTGGAATACACCCTCAAGGTTGAGGAGAACGGCAGAAAGGCCAAGATAACGGCGCACTACTCCGGCGATTTGAAGTTTGGCATTGAAAATTCGGGTGACTGTAGCGCGAATGCAACCGGCACTTATACATACGAAACCGAGTTCGAGTTTGATCTTTCCGACGAGAACGAGGCCAAGCTCACCGGCACGCATTTCAGCCAGATGCTGGGAATGCCAAAATCTGACGAGCAGGCCGAGCCGCCGGTAGGGCACGATTTGCAACTATGACTCGCCCATCAAGCGGGACTTTGATATACTCTTTCTGTCCCAAGAAAATAAGAAGGAGTCTATCAATGCAAGTGAGAAAGACGATTAATCGATACGTCGCGTGTGTCGCGGTAGGAATGTCCGCATTTTGCGCGATGCCCGCGCTGTCGGCCGACAAGCCGGACGGAGGCTGTCCCGTTTCCGTTAACCTGCGCGGACACGAGAACACGGAATGGTCGCAGTCGTACGCGTACCATCTCGTGGACGGCCGCAAGAACCTGCCCCGCGTGCTGCTGGTGGGCGACTCGATCGTCAACGGCTACCAGGGCGAGGCGCGGCGCCTCCTTGAGGCGAAGGGCGTCAACGTCACCTACTGGATTTCGTCCTACTGCGTGACGAGTCCGCACTACCTGACCTTCCTCGGCATCTACCTCGACGAGGCGAAGTACGACGTGATTCACTTCAACAACGGGCTTCACTCGCTCGACACGCCGACGGCGGACTGGGAAAAGCGGTTCGAGGCGGCGCTCCGGCTCATCCGCGAGAAACAACCCGCGGCGAAGATCGTGTGGTGCACGTCCACGCCGCTCAAGGACGCGGCGAAGACGGCGAAGGCGCGCGAGCTGAACGCGGCGGGGGCGAAAGTCATTGCCCGGCTCGGCGGCATCGAGACGAACGACCTCTTTGCGGCGCTCGACCCGCTCGACCGCAACGCGAACTGGAGCGACACGTTCCACCACAAGCCCAATGTCCGCAAGATGGAAGGCGGACTTGTCGCCAAGGCGGTCCTGTCCGCGATCGGCCGTAAATGAGGGGGTGAAAAGATGAAGACTTGGCCGATGTTTGTTTCCGCAGGGTTTTTGGCTGCTGCCCTTGCGTACGCGCCGGCGCCGATTGTGTTCGACACGCCTGCAGCAGACGAGAAGGGCATGATGGTTCTCGGCAACGGCGAGGTCGGCGCGATGGCGTGGCTGGACGCCGCCGGCACGCTGCACACGGTGCTCCAGAACTCCGACAGCTGGAACGAGGGCGGACGCCACGTGAAGACCGGCGCGATCGATTACGAGACGAAGTCGCCCGTCGATGAGGGATCGTACCGGCAGGAACTCTCGATGGAACGCGGCGAGTTCGAGGCGTCGTGGAAGAGCGGCGGGCGGGCGGTGTCGTTGCGTTACCGCATCCAGCATGGGACGGATTCGATTGCCGTTTGCGACGTGAAGGGCGCACCGGACGTTGAGGCGAAGGTGGTCAACTGGCGTCTCTACCCCGGCGGGTCGAAGGAGTTTGCCACATCAAAGCAGTACGGCGCAAGTGGATTGGGGAACCAGTTCGACGGCGCGACGGAAAACGGCAAGCCGATCACGTTCACGATCAACGCCGACCGTCTCGTGCCGGGCGGGTGGTGCCATGTGAACCGGAACGAGACGGTCGCGAAGATGATGAAGTATTACGACTACTACCAGGCGACTGGCGATCTCGGAAAACCTGATCTGCTCTCGAACCGAGTCTTCGGCGGCGTGACGCGGAAGTACGGCCGCCTCGGCGAGGCGGCCCTACCACGGGGCGATGGTAGGGCGCGCTCACCGAGCGCGCCGCATGAGATCCTCTTCCTCACCGCGATCACGTGTCTGCATCCGTGCAAGGACGAGGCCGAATGGCTGCGTCGCACGAACGACATGCTCGACCGCGACGGCTGGACCATCGACGGCGAGGCGGCGAAGCGCGCCGCGCATATCGCCGCCTGGCGCGCGTTCTGGGACCGCAGCCACATCGACGTGACGCCGACTGACGCGGCGAAGAACGTGCCGCGCAAGCCGTATGCATTGCCGACCAACGACAAGCTGCCGCTGAGCATTGGCGTCGACTCCAAGGGCGGGAACCGCTTCCTCGGCACGTTCGTATCCGCCGAGGTTGAGCTCGACGGGAAGGTACTGTATTCGGGCGTGCCCAAGGCAGGCGATACGGTAGGGCGGTCGCCCCGCGACCGCCGCGACGGCAACGCATTCCGCTTTGCGTGCACGTTCTCGACGGATCGTTTCGAGAAACCGCAGCGGCTTCTCGACAACGTGACGCCGGGGAGGGGCGACGGATTCCTCGTTGACGTACTCAACGGTCAGATACGCCTTGTCGCCGGGAAGAACTGGTTCACGCATCCGACGAAACTCCGCGCGGGACGCAAGACCGCGATCGAGGTCGTCGTGTCGCGAAACGGCATCGCGAAGATCGTCGTCAATGGCGTGGCCCTGGAACGCTCCTTCGGCGCGGCGAGCGTCGCGGACGAGTGTGCGGCCATCACGCTGCGCTACGCCGCGCAGCGCTACCTCAACGGGTGCTCGGGACGCGGACGCCTCCCGATCCGCTTCAACGGGTCGCTCTTCACGATGTCGCACAAGGGCGATCCCGACTACCGCCAATGGGGGCATGGCTACTGGTGGCAGAACACGCGCCTGCCGTACTACACGATGTTCGCGTCCGGCGACCTCGACATGCTCCAGCCGCTGTTCAACATGTATTGCGGCCTCATCGACTTCAACGTGAAGCGCACGCGCAAGTACCTCGGACACGGCGGTGCGTACTTCCCGGAGTGCATGCAGCCGTGGGGCGACCACTTCCTGAGCGTGTACAGCGCCAATCGCTTTCTGCAATACGAGAAGGGCGCGTGGAAGGACCGCACGGACAAGCTCCAGCTGAGCGGCTGGCACAAGTACGAGTGGGTGGGGCAGCTGGAACTTTCGCTGATGCTTCTCCGCTACTACGCCTTCACGCAGGACGACGCGTGGCTCAGGACGAAGGCCCTGCCGTCCGTCCGCGAGTACGTGCGCTACTTCGACGAGCACTACAAGCTTGACGCGAACGGACGCTACCTGATGCATCCCGCGCAGGCGACGGAGATGTGGTGGAACTGCACGAACCCGATGCCGGAGATCGCGGGCCTGACGTGCGTGACGGAGATGCTGCTCGCGCTGCCGAAAGGCGTCCTTTCCGAGGACGACCGCGCGCTCTTCGCGAAGATCCGCACGCGCATCCCCGAACTGCCCACGCGCAAGCTCGGCGGCAAGGTCGCATTCGCGCCGGCGGACAAATTCGCGAGCCGGCACAACTTGGAGACGCCGGAGCTCTACTGCGTGTTCCCGTTCCGGCTCTGCTCGTTCGAGAAGCCGAACGTGGAGATCGGACGGCACTCGTACCGCGAGGGACGCATGTACAAGCTCTACCACGGCTGGGCGCAGGACGAGGTGAACGCGGCGTATCTCGGCATGACGGAGGAGGCGCGGGTGCATATCGCGGACCGCGCGCTCACGCACTCGAAGAACATCTACCGCTGGCCGGCGTACTGGGGCCCGAACTTCAACTGGTGTCCTGACCAGGACGAGGGCGGAATCTTCCTGAGCACGATCCAGTCGATGCTCATGCAGTACGAAGGCGACAAGATATTCCTCCTGCCCGCGTGGCCGAAGGACTGGAACTGCGACTTCAAGCTCCACGCGCCGAAGAACACCACCATTCAAGGCCGTGTGGAGAACGGCGAGCTGAAGGACCTCGTCGTCACGCCCGCCTCCCGCCGCGCCGACTTGAAAGTATGTGGCCGCCATTGACACGCTCGTACAACGGTTACACGCCGAAGGGATACGTCCAGCCGAAGGAGCCGGTGGACAGATCAAGATTGTACAGTGTAGATAACAAATGGTATAATTATTACATTTCTTGATTTAAGAAAGACGTCAGCTATGTTTTTTAGACACTATAAGGCTTTTATTGCTTCTGTCTCAGTTTCGGTGGCAGGGCTTTGTGCGGCGGTGGAGGCGGTGCCCACCGCGACGCTTGGGTTCGCCGATCCGTTCGTGTTGCTGGAGAACGGCACGTACTACGCCTACGGAACATACGCCGGTGACGGCATCGCCGTCGCCGTGTCGAAGGACCTCAAGAAGTGGAAGCTCTCGAAGGGACGCGCAACAGGCGGTTTGGCGTTGCACAAGAGCGATTCATATGGTAGCCATTCCTTCTGGGCGCCGGAGGTTTACAAGCGCGACGGGAAGTTCGTCATGCTCTATTCGGCCGAGGGACATGTCTGCTCGGCGGTGGCGGATTCACCGCTCGGGCCGTTCCGCCAGGCCGAGAAGAAACCGCTTCTCGAGCGCGCGGGCATCGACAACTCGCTGTTCGTGGATGACGCTGGACGCTCGTGGATGGTATACGTGCATTTCGACAGAGGCAACACGATCTGGCTTGCCGAACTTGAAAAGGACTGGCTGCACGTCAAGCCGGGAACCGCGCGCATGCTCTTCCGCGCCGAGGCGCCGTGGGAGGGGAACGCGATCACCGAGGGACCGTTCGTCGTGAAGATTGGGAAGAAGTATGTTCTCTCGTATTCGGGCCGGGCCTTCTGGGATCCCGACTACGCCGTTGGCTACGCGCTCGCCGACAAGCCCGAAGGACCGTGGCGCAAGTCCGCGTCGAATCCGATCCTGCGGCGCTTTCGCGGTCTGCGCGGAACGGGACACCATTCGCTCTTCAAGGACAAGGACGGAAAATGGCGGATCGTGTTCCACGCACATGCCTCGCCCACGGCTGTCGGCATACGCCGCACGTACATCGCCGATCTCATCGTCGGCGGCACGCCCGACGCGCCGGAATTGAGCGTGGGCGGGGAGTTGATTCCTTGCATGTTGGAACAATAGCGATCGAGCGGGAACGACATCGCATGAAATGCATTGTCGAACTTTTTGGCGATGACCGAAACGGGCGGAAGATGATCGCGTGGGGGCGGCGCATCGGCTGCACGGACGCCGGACACGTGTTTGACGCAGGACGTCGGAAGGTCGCCACGCGTCTTCTCGTGGACGACGCCAATCCGTCGCAGAAGTCGTACCTCCTCGAACTCGTCGACAATCCCATCGGCGTGAAGGCCATCGTCCTAGCGTAGACGGCGCTCCCCGTAGAACGGGCTGCCAGCCCGTTCGTCTGCGTCTCCCGCCGCCAAGATGGCGGCTTTCCCAGTCAGAGTGCCGTACGATGGTAGTGCTCCAACCTAACTGGGAACGCCGCCTTCCAGGCGGCGGGCGCGGCCGCGCTTGCCGCGGCCACACATGGGAGATGCCGCGCTTGTTGCGTCCCCCACGCGGGAGGGCCGCGCTTGTTGCGCCCCCCCACGCGGGAGGGCCGCGCTTGTCGCGGCCATTCGGGGAAGCGACACTCTTGTCGCTTCCCGTATGGGCTGTCCAAAGTCCTCAAACTCCTTTGTCATCTGTCTTTTGTCGTCCGTCCTCTGTCCTCATCACGAAAATGTGCTATACTATCGCCATGAAATTTTGTGGGAAAAGCATAGGTTCGCGGAAAGGTGCACAGGACAAGGCCTCTGGGCCGTCCACGCGCACCATCCTCCTCGCGGGCAGGGGCACATCTCCGATGGTGCTGATGGAGACAGAACTTGAAAAGGAGCAGCTTACATGAAGAGGGAAGCGCGAAAGAAGCGCTCGGCTCTGGTGAATAGCCGCGGAGTGGTAAGATGAGAGCAATAACCAACAAGCAGGAACTAATCGAGAGACTGGCCGAAGAGA